>NZ_VHLC01000056.1:0-55170 GCF_006547355.1 Myxococcus sp. AB036A
CACCGGCTGGGCGGGGGCGGGCGGGGGGGCCGCGGGACGAGGAGGCGGGCTGAGCACGTCGTTGACCGACGGCATCTTCCGGATGTCCCCGCGCGCCACCTTCCACGCTTGCTGGACAATCCAGGACAGCGAGCGGTCCTGCCTCGTCGCCTCACGCTGGATCTCCTCCAGCATGTCCTCGGGGAAATAGAGACTCTGTTTACGATGGTCCGTCGTAGCCATCCGTCGTTACTCCTCCCGAGGGTCCTGGCGCTCGTCGCCAGTCACGTCATTCACGGCGGGGAACGACTTGATGCGCTCGCGGGCGATCTTCCACGCCTGCTGCACGACCCAGGAAAGGGAGCGGTCCTGGCGGGTCGCCTCTTCCTGGATCTCCTTCAGCATCTCCTCGGGGAAGTACAGCGACTGCTTGCGCTTGTCGGTGCCTGCCATACTTGGGTCTCCGGGGCGGATTCGGGGTGACGACCTGAACACACCTGGGCCGTTATCCGACAGACTCCCAAGTGGGTCAACGGTTTCCAAGGACTCATTCCGAGGTCGCACGGTCCGTCCCCGTGCTCGTCCAGTTGCACGTAAGCTGTGCAACCATGCGCGAAAAAGGAAACGCCCCGGACTCCACGAGGGAGTCCGGGGCGCTTCGGAAAGAGGGACCGCCCGGGGAAATCTCCAGGCGGGCCCGTGGACCCAGAGGGGGAGGGGGGGGACCCCTAGGTCCAACAGCTCAAAATTCGACCGTCTCAAGAACAGCGTTCGCGGCCGCGTGTATTTCCGCTACCGCATCAACGCCGATTCGATGTTGTGGCGATCATAAGAATCAGCCCCCCTGCCTTCAACCGCACGTGCCTCTGTAACCCGCTCGCCCGACACTCCATTCCACCGCGGTCCGATGCCCCGTCACGATTCCGCCACGCAGCTGCTGACGACGACGCTTCAAGAGGCGTACACCCGGCTGGGACTCGAGGGAGGTTCGGTGCTGCTCGCCGTTTCCGGCGGCGCGGACTCCACGGCCCTCCTGGTGGGAACCGCGCTCGTCGCCGAGCGACTCCGGCTTCGCGTGGAGGTGGCCTCGCTGGACCATGGCCTGCGTCCCGAAGCGGTGGAGGAAGCCCGCCAGGTGTCCGTCCTGGCGGCCGCGCGGGGGCTGCCCTGCCACGTCCAGGCGCTGCGGCTGCATCCAGGGGCCGGCATCGAGGCGCGCGCGAGGGAGGCTCGCTACGCGGCGCTGGAGGCGCTCCGCCTCGGGCGGGGCCTGGACGTGGTGGCCACCGCGCACACCGCCACGGACCAGGCGGAGACGCTGCTCATGCGCCTGGCCCGAGGCACCGCCCTGCGCGGCGCGGTGGGCATCCACGAAGCGCGCCCCGGACTGGTGCGTCCCCTGCTGTCGTGCACGCGGGAGGAGGTGGTGGCCTTCCTGGCGGAACAAGGTGTCGCCTATGTGACAGACCCGATGAACGCCGACCCTGTCCACTTCCGGACGCGCGTTCGCCTTGGAGTGCTACCCGCCCTGTCGCGCGCCGCCGGCTTCGCGGTGGAAGGGCACCTGGCCGCCTTCGCGCGGGTGGTCGCGGAGGACGAGTCGCTGCTGGCGTCCATGGCGGACGCGGCCTTCGACCGGCTGCGCCTGGAGGATGGCGCGCTGGATGCGGTGGGCGTGCGCGCGCTGGAGCCCGCGCTGCGCCGGCGGGTGCTCGCCCGGCTGGTGGCCGGCACGGAGGCCGCGGTGGATGAGGCCACGCTGGCCCGCGTGCAGCGCGCGGTGGCCCAGGGCGGCACGGCCACGTTGGGGCGGGGCTACGTGCTGCGCGCGACCAGCGGACGGGTGCGCTGCGTGCGGCAGGTGCCGTCCACCCCACCGGCTGAACTCCGGCTGGAGCACGCGGGTTCGCGGGGTGCGCTCGTGGGGACGGGCTGGAATTTTTCCGTCGAGTTCGCACCTCCACCTGCGGGCGTGCTCGGGCTGGCGCTCGGGGACGGGACGCGCTGGCCGCTGACCGTGCGGACACGCCGCCCCGGCGATCGGGTGTGCACTGCCGGGGGACAACGCAAGCTCCAAGATGTGTTGGTTGATCTTCGAGTGCCCGCGGAAGCACGGGCCACGCGGCCGGTGGTGGCGGATGCCGAGGGGCAGGTGTTGTGGCTCCCCGGCCTCTGGTCTCCGGTGGCTCCGCGTGCGGCCGCCAGGGAGTACCTCTGGGCGGTCCCTCCCGGTTCGAGCATTCAGCGGACCGCGGCGTTATAGAGTGGCAGAGTCGCAGTTCGGGGGATGGGCGCGGCCCCCTAAATAGTTGAGGGCTTTTTGCTGTTGCTGATACGGTCCGTCGCTGGGTAGCTCGCCTGGTGTCGGCCAAGTGATGGATAAAGCTGGGGTTCTTCCCAGCGCGGCCCTCATCCCGCCGAGTTCCGAAAGGGCAGCTGACACGTGCGTTCGACTTACAAGACCATCGGGCTCTGGGTCATCCTGATCGTCCTCTTCGTCGCCTTCTACAATTTCTTCTCCCAGGGCAACGACCAGGTCCAGGAACCGTCCTTCACCCAGTTGCTGACGAAGGTGGAGGAGAAGAAGGTCCAGGAGGTTGCCGTCAAGGGCAACACCTACTCCGGCAAGTTCACCGACACGTCGGAGAAGTTCCGCACGACGGGGCCGGCGCCGGATGCGGCCATGCTGAACCAGCTCCGCAGCAATGGCGTGGACGTGAAGTACGAGCGGGAGGAGCAGAACAGCCTCTGGCTGACCATCCTCGGTCAGTGGATGCCGGTCGTCTTCCTGTTCCTGTTCTTCATCTTCTTCATGCGCCAGCTCCAGGGTGGCAGCGGCAAGGCGATGACCTTCGGCAAGTCGAAGGCCAAGCTCCTCAGTGAGAGCCACAACAAGGTCACCTTCGCGGACGTGGCCGGCGCGGACGAGTGCAAGGAAGAGCTCGAGGAGATTGTCGCCTTCCTCAAGGACCCGAAGAAGTTCACCAAGCTGGGCGGCCGGATTCCCAAGGGCGTGCTGATGATGGGCTCGCCGGGAACGGGCAAGACGCTGCTCGCCCGCGCGGTGGCCGGCGAGGCCGGCGTGCCGTTCTTCTCCATCTCCGGCTCGGACTTCGTGGAGATGTTCGTGGGCGTCGGCGCCAGCCGCGTCCGTGACCTCTTCGAGCAGGGCAAGAAGAACGCCCCCTGCATCATCTTCATCGACGAAATCGACGCCGTGGGCCGTCACCGTGGCGCGGGCCTGGGCGGTGGACACGACGAGCGCGAGCAGACGCTCAACCAGCTCCTCGTGGAGATGGACGGCTTCGAGTCCAATGACGGCGTCATCCTGATTGCCGCCACCAACCGTCCGGACGTGTTGGATCCGGCGCTCCAGCGTCCCGGCCGCTTCGACCGGCGCATCGTGGTGCCGCGTCCCGACGTGAAGGGCCGCCTGGGCGTGCTGAAGGTGCACACCCGCCGCGTGCCGCTGGCGCCGGAGGTGGACCTGGAGGTCATCGCTCGCGGTACGCCGGGCATGACGGGCGCGGACCTGGAGAACCTCGTCAACGAGTCGGCGCTCATGGCCGCGCGGCAGAACAAGGAGCGCGTGGACCTGAGCGACTTCGAGGCCGCCAAGGACAAGGTCTTCATGGGCCCCGAGCGGCGCTCCATGATCATGACCGAGAAGGAGAAGAAGAACACCGCCGTCCACGAGGCGGGCCACGCGCTGCTGGCCAAGCTGCTCCCGGGCTGCGACCCTCTCCACAAGGTCACCATCATCCCGCGCGGCCAGGCCCTGGGCGTCACCTGGAGCCTGCCCACCGAGGACAAGGTCAACGGCTACAAGAAGCAGATGCTGGACCAGATCTCCATGGCTATGGGCGGCCGCATCGCCGAAGAGCTCATGTTCAACGAGATGAGCAGCGGCGCCGCCAACGACATCGAGCGTGCCACCGAGACGGCCCGCGCCATGGTGTGCCGCTGGGGCATGAGCGAGAAGATGGGCCCCCTGGCGTTCGGCAAGAGCGACGGTGAGGTGTTCCTGGGCCGCGACTTCAACTCGTCCAAGGACTACTCCGAGGACACCGCCCGGCAGATTGACGCCGAGGTCCGCAGCATCGTCGTGGGCTGCTACGAGCGCGGCAAGAACCTGCTGACGGAGAACATCGAGGCCCTGCGCCGCGTGTCCGACGCGCTGGTGGAGTACGAGACGCTGGACGCCGAGGACGTCAACATCCTCCTCCAAGGTGGTCAGCTGACCCGTGAGCGTCCGCCCCCGCGCGTGAATGCGCCCCCGAAGGCGACGGAGAAGAAGGACAAGCGGAAGATTCTCGACGCGCTCGAGGGCCTGCCGACGATGGAGCCGAAGAAGGCCTGAGCGTCACGCCCTTCCAGCGGTTGAGCTGAAATGAAGAAGGCCCTTCCCAGCAGCGTGGGAAGGGCCTTCTGCTTTGCGGGCTCCCGGGAGTCCGCGCGCCTACGGGTAGCGCACGGGGAGGGGGGCCTCGGGCAGGGGGATGAACTCCGTCTCATCCGGGACGGCGGCGAAGCGGCCAGCCTTCCAGTCCTCCTTCGCCTGCTCCAGCCGCTCCTTCGAACTGGAGACGAAGTTCCAGAAGATGTAGCGCGGCCCGTCCATGGGCTCCCCGCCGAGCACCAGCAGCCGCGCCGCCGCGGTGGCGCGGAGGGTGACGGCGCCGCCGGGCCGGAAGACGAGCAGCTCTCCCGGCTCGAAGGCCATGCCGTCCACCTCCACGGTGCCCTGGACGAGGTACATCGCCCGCTCCTCGTGCTCGGCCGGAACCACGAAGCGCGCGCCGGCCTCCAGCGCCACGTCCGCGTAGAACATGTCCGACAGCGTCTGCACCGGCGAGCGCTGACCGTGCACGGTGCCGGTGATGACGCGCATCCGCGCGCCCTCGCCCTCGTGGACGGGCATCTGGTCCTCGGGGTGGTGGACGAACGCTGGGGCCGTCTCCTCATGGCGCTTGGGCAGCGCCACCCACGCCTGCATGCCAAAGAGCTTGCTGCCCGCGGCGCGTGGGCCGGGGCCGGTGCGCTCCGAGTGGACGATGCCGTTGCCCGCCGTCATCCAGTTCACCGCGCCGGGGCGGATGGGCTGCACGGTGCCCAGGCTGTCCCGGTGCATGACTTCTCCGTCGAAGAGGTAGGTGACGGTGGCCAGCCCGATGTGCGGATGGGGCCGCACATCCAGGCCGTGGCCGGGTTGGAAGCCGGCGGGGCCCATCTGGTCCAGAAAGATGAAGGGCCCCACCATCCGGCGGCGGGCCGAGGGCAGCGCGCGCCGCACCTCGAACCCGTCGCCCAGGTCGCGTGAGGGCGCGACGATGAGTGTCTCCATCGAAGGAGGAAGCTGCTCCGCGTTCAAGTCGTCCCGGCTCATGTCGTGCTCTCTTTCGTTCAGCGATGTGGCCTCAGGCCAGGTCGAACAGCAGCGCTTCCACCGGCTCCGTGGCGGAGAGGACGAGCTGCGACTCGTCCGCCACCGCGGCGCCGTCCCCCGCCTTCAGCTCCACGCCGTTGAGCGTGGCCTTGCCCCGCGCCAGCTGCAGCCAGGCGTGGCGGCCTGGAGCGAGCGTGTACGTCGCCTGCTCGCCCGTGCCCAGCAGCGTCGCGTGAAGCACCACGTCCTGGTGCACCGTGAGGCTGCCGTCGCGGGCGTCCGGGCTGGCCACCACCCGCCAGCGGCCCTGGCGCTCGGCCTCCGGGAAGGCCTTCTGCTCGTAGCCAGGCGTCAGGCCCTTGCGGTCCGGGATGATCCAGATCTGCAGGAAGTGGAGGTTCTCATCCGCGCCGTTCATCTCGCTGTGCAGCACACCGGTGCCGGCCGTCATCCGCTGGATTTCACCGGCGCGCAGCAGGCCCTCGCCGCCCGTGCTGTCGCGGTGGGCAATGGCGCCGCTCAGCGGGTAGGTGATGATTTCCATGTCCCGGTGAGGGTGCGTACCGAAGCCCTCGTGGGGCGCGACGCGGTCCTCGTTGATGACGCGCAGGGCTCGGAAGCCCATGAAGTCCGGGTCGTAGTAACTGGCGAAGGAGAAGGTGTGGTGGGAGTCCAGCCAGCCGTGGTTGGCGTGACCGCGGGCTTCCGAGGGGCGAATGGCAATCATGGCGTTCCTTTCCGCGGCAGAACCTGGATGGCGGCCGCTGTTTCGAGAGTCATGATGTGCGTGAGGGCCTTCCGGGACTAGGCGTGGACAATGGGAAGAATCGTTCCACGGATGGAACGATGTCCCGTTCAGCCGGGGATGGGCCAGTGCTCGCGCAGGCACTCCACGAAGGCCATCACCTTGGGGGAGTGGTGCCGCGTGCTCGGGTAGACGGCGTGGACGGGGGCGCCCGTGGAGCTCCAGTCCGGCAGGATGCGCTGCAAGCGCCCGGCGGCCAGCTCCGAGGTGAAGGGGAGGTTGGGGAGCAGGGCGATGCCGGAGCCCGCCCGCGCCACCGCGTAGAGCATGTCCGGCTCATTCACGACGATTCGGGCGGGCACCTTGATGTCCACCGAGCGGTTGCCGGAGTGGAGCGTCCAGACGTTGTTCTCCAGGCCCGCGCCGAAGAGGAGGCAGTCATGCTTCTCCAAATCCTTCGGCGCCTTGGGCGTCCCGCGCGCCTTGAGATAGCTGGGCGCCGCGATGACGACGCGCTCCACGATGCCCAGCCGCCGCGCCATGAGTGACGAGTCCGCCAGCCGCCCGGCGCGAATCGCCACGTCGAAGCCTTCCGCCATCAGGTCCACGTTGCGGTCGGTACACACCAGCTCGAGCTGGACCTCGGGGTACTGCTTGATGAAGGTGGACACCAGTGGCCCGATGAAGCTGAACGTCAGCGGCGTCGTCACGCGCAGCAGGCCATGGGGGGCGGCCTGCATCCGCGTCACGGCCAGCTCGGCCTGCTCCGCCTCCGCGACGATGCGCGCGCAGTGCTCGTAGTACGTCCGGCCCACGTCGGTGAGCCGCAGCTTGCGTGTGGTGCGCTGGAGCAACTGAGCGCCGACCCGCGTCTCCAGCTCCGACACCTTCCGGCTCACCGTGGACTTGGGCATCCGCAGCCCACGCGCCGCGGCGGTGAAGCTGCCTGCCTGGACGACGCGTGCGAAGACGAGCAGCTCGTTGAGGTCCATCTCCCGTCCTTCCCGGAGCGTTGTTCCGTGGGTGGAACAGTTCTTCCAGTCTGGCCCATCTAATCAAGCCCGGGGGGCCCCGCTACCTTCCTCCTCGTCGAACACACCGCTTCACACAAAAAGGAAGGCACCTCATGGCCACCACGACCTGGAACATCGACACCACCCACTCCGCCATCCACTTCTCCGTCCGCCACATGGTCATCGCGAAGGTTCGCGGCAGCTTCCGCAAGTACAGCGGCGCCATTTCGCTGGACGAGCAGGACATCACGAAGTCCTCCGTCGCCGTCACCATCGAGACGGGCAGCATCGACTCCGGCGTCGATCAGCGTGACAACCACCTGCGCTCGCCGGACTTCTTCGACGTGGAGAAGTTCCCCACCATCACGTTCAAGAGCACGAAGGTGGAGAAGGCGTCCGGCAACGGGCTGAAGGTGACGGGCAACCTGACCATCCGCGACATCACCCGCGAGGTGGTGCTGGACGCCGAGCAGCTCGGCGGGGCCAAGGACCCGTGGGGCAACGTCAAGACCGCGTTCGAGGCGAAGACGTCGGTGGACCGCCGCGACTTCGGCCTGACGTGGAACCAGGCGCTGGAGGCCGGCGGCGTGCTCGTCGGTGAGAAGATTGAAATCGCCATCGAGGTCCAGGCGGTGAAGGCGCAGGCCGACCAGGCGGCCTGAGTCACCCACGCGGACCGCTCCGGAGGCGCCTTCACCGGGCCTCCGGTCCACCTTCTTCTCCCGGAGCCCCCCATGACGACCCACACCCAGACCGAGAAGCCCGGAGCGTTTCGCCAGGTCCTGCAGACCGGCACCCATACCTTGCACGCGGACGTGGCCCCCGCGCTGGGCGGAGAGGACTCCGCGCCCGGCCCGCACGACTACTTCGACGCCGCGCTGGCGGCATGCAAGGCCCTGACGGCCACGTGGTACGCGAAGCGTCACGGCCTGGCCCTGGAGCGTGTGGAGACGCACGTCGAACGGGATGATTCGCGGGAGCGGCAGGGCACCTACACGCTGAAGGTGAAGCTGGCGTTCCACGGGGCGCTGTCGCCGGCGGACACGCAGCGGCTGTACAACGCCGTCGCGCAGTGCCCCATCCACAAGCTGATGACGACGTCCACGGTGGACATCGTGACCGAGCCGCTCGAAGCCTGAGCCCCGGGCGCGCTCGGGAGCGGTAGGGTAGGGAAGCGCGTCCCGTCCTGGTGGCGGTACGCGGTCCCCTCCCTGGAGCCTCCCGATGATTCGCGCCCGCCCCCTGACTTCGGAGCACCCGGAGGACCTCATCCTGGCCTTCCGGCGGATGGGGCTGACGGAGCCCACGCAACGGGCCCTGCTGGAGACGCTGCCATTCACTCGGCTCCTCCTCACCGGGTTGCTCCCCCAGGACGAGGCCTTCCTCCAGACGCTGTCTGAGGCGTTCCCCGAATGGCTTCCCGGGGACGTCCACTCCCGTTCAGGGACGGGGCTGCTGACAGGGCGCGCCGAGCAGTTCCAGCGGCTGGTGACGGCTGCTCGCGCCGACGCCCGGGGCCTGTCCGCGTTGGCATCGGCGGTGGCGTCCGCGCTGGCCGCGGGCGTGGCGCCCGCGGTGCTGACGCTGGGCGAAAGGCGCTTCGAGTGGGGCTCCCGCACCTACGTCATGGGCGTGGTGAACGTGACGCCGGACAGCTTCTCGGATGGCGGGCGCCATGCCGGGACGGACGCCGCCGTCGCCCATGGGTTGGCCTTGGCCGAGGCGGGGGCGGACCTGCTCGACGTGGGCGGCGAGTCCACCCGGCCCGGCTCCCTGCCGGTCAGCGCCGACGAGGAGCTGGCGCGGGTGATTCCCGTCATCGAGGGACTCCGGGCCCGGACCGATGTGCCTCTTTCCGTGGACACCACCAAGGCGGCGGTGGCGCGCGAGGCGTTGAAGGCCGGTACGCACCTCATCAATGACATCACCGGCTTCAGCTCCGATGCCGGCCTGCCCCGTGTGGTGGCCGAGGCCGGCGCCGCCTGCTGCCTGATGCACATCCAGGGCACTCCGGCCACGATGCAGCAGGCGCCGCGCTACGACGACGTCGTCGAGGACGTGCTGGCCTTCCTGGAGGCCGCCATCCTCCGGGCCGAGTCGGCGGGCATCCCCCGGGGGCGCATCCTCCTGGACCCCGGCATCGGGTTCGGGAAGACCTTCGAGCACAACCTCTTCCTGCTGCGCCGCCTCCCGGAGTTGCGCGTGCTGGGGCTGCCATTGCTGGTGGGCACGAGCCGCAAGGGCTTCCTCGGCCGGTTGGCGGGCGGCAAGCCTGCCTCCGAACGGCTGGCGGCGACGTTGGGCTCGGTGGCCTCCATGGCGGCGCTGGGCGGGGCCGACGTGGTCCGCGTCCATGACGTGACCGAGGCCCGGGACGCGCTGGCCGTCGCGGACGCCATCCGGAGGTGCGAAGACGGAGGAACGTTCTACGCCCGGTAACAAGGTGTGGCTTACAGCCCTCAAGCTGTGGCGGGAACCTTCACCTTCCGCTGGCCGCTCCCCGAGCCGCCGTGTATGGACGGCTGCGATTCGGTTGGTACTGATTTCGCAACCTCTTTTAGTCTGCGTCGGCCCGCATGCCTGGGTGGTTGCCCAGGGAGCAATGGGTTCCTAACTTCGAGCCCGGGTGGTGGGCGGGGTATAAGCCCCGACGTCGAGAGGCCGGCGCAGGCCCGGCGTGGGAAAGGCGGAGCGGCACACATGGCGTACAGGATGAACATGCCTCCGAAGGAGGCGCAGGCTTCCCAGAAGCTGTTCGGCACGGATGGTGTTCGCGGGAAGGCGAACGTCTATCCCATGACTGCCGAGGTCGCGATGCAGCTCGGGCGGGCGCTCGCGTTCCTCATCCGCAACGGCCCGCACCGCCACCGCGTCATCGTGGGCAAGGACACGCGGCTGTCCGGCTACATGTTGGAGCAGGCGCTGGCCTCCGGCCTCACCTCCATGGGCGTGGACGTGGAGCTCGTCGGGCCGCTGCCGACCCCGGGCATCTCCAACATCACCACCTCCATGCGGGCGGACGCGGGCGCCGTCATCTCCGCGTCCCACAACCCCTACGAGGACAACGGCATCAAGTTCTTCTGGCGCGACGGCTTCAAGCTGCCGGACGAGACGGAAGGCAAGATTGAGGAGCTGGTGTCCAGTGGCTCCATCGACTCCATCCGCCCCACGGCCACGAAGATTGGCCGGGCCTTCCGCATGGAGGACGCGCGGGGCCGCTACATCGTCTTCCTGAAGGCCACCTTCCCGCGCGAGCTGACGCTGGAGGGGATGACCATCGTCGTCGACTGCGCCAACGGCGCGGCCTACAAGACGGCGCCCGCCGTGCTGGAGGAGCTGGGCGCCAAGGTGATTGCGCTCGGCGTTTCGCCGGACGGCAAGAACATCAACCACAAGTGTGGCGCCCTCTATCCGGAGAACCTGGCCAAGACGGTGGTGAAGCACGGCGCGCACCTGGGCATCGCCCTGGACGGTGACGCCGACCGCCTCATCGTCGTGGATGAGAAGGGCAAGGTCGTCGACGGCGACGCCATCATGGCCATCTGCACGGGCGAGCTGGTGGCCCGCAAGCAACTGAAGAAGAAGATGTTGGTCTCCACGGTGATGAGCAACATCGGCCTGGAGCGCGCGGTGGCGCGCTGGGGCGTGAAGGTGGCTCGCACGCGCGTGGGTGACCGCTACGTCGTCGATGAGATGCGCCGCAATGGCTACAACCTGGGCGGCGAGCAGAGCGGCCACCTCATCTTCCTGGACCACACCACCACGGGTGACGGAACCCTGGCGGCGCTCCAGTTGCTCGCGGTGATGTGCCGGGCGGGCAAGCCCCTGAGCGAGCTGGCCTCCATCTTCGAGCCCGTGCCCCAGACGCTGCTCAACGTCGTCGTGAAGCAGAAGAAGGAGCTGGGCGAGCTCCCGACGGTGATGAAGGTCATCAAGAGCGTGGAGCAGCGGCTGGGCAACACCGGCCGGGTGCTGGTGCGCTTCTCCGGCACCGAGCCCAAGGCCCGCGTCCTCATCGAGGGCGAGGACGCCGCCCGCAACCAGGCCTACGCGAAGGAAATCGCGGACGCGCTGTCCAAGGCCCTCAGCGTCTGAGGGCCGCTGCGAACGGTGGTTGACTTCCGGACGCAGCCAGCGTGAAGAAGGACCGGCGCGCACCGGGGCCTTTCGACAATCCCATGGCCGCGCATGAGCGAGGTGCGGTCGATGGGACAGCGACTGGGTGTCAACGTGGACCATGTGGCGACGCTGCGTCAGGCGAGGCGCACCACGTATCCGGATCCGGTGACGGCCGCGGCGCTGGCGGAGCTTGCCGGCGCGCAACAAATCACCATCCACCTGCGTGAGGACCGGCGTCACATCCAGGACCGGGATTTGCGCATCCTCCGTGAGACGGTGCAGACGCTCCTGAACCTGGAGATGGCCGCCACCGCGGAGATGGTGAAGCTCGCCTACGAGCACAAGCCGGACGTGGTGACGCTGGTGCCCGAGCGCCGCGAGGAGCTCACCACGGAGGGCGGCCTGGAGGTCGCCAACCAGCGCGAGCACATCGCGAAGATCATCAAGAACCTGAAGGACGGCGAGATTGCCGTCTCGCTCTTCATCGACCCGGACCTGGACCAGGTGCGGGCGGCGCACAAGGTGAACGCGGACCGCATCGAGCTGCACACGGGCCGCTACTGCGAGGCGCGCAACGAGAAGGAGCGGGCCCGGGAGCTGGCGCGCATCATCGACGCGGCCAAGGCGGGCACCAAGCTGGGCCTGGGCGTGGCCGCGGGCCATGGGCTCAACTACGACAACGTGCACCCCATTGCCCGCATCTCCGAGATCGACGAGCTGAACATCGGGCACGCCATCGTCGGTCGCGCGGTGCTGGTGGGCTTCGAGCGGGCGGTGCGCGAGATGCTCGAAATCATGCGCAACCCGGGGTAGGGCGCCATGGGAATCCGCGGCCTGGGCCTGGACATCTGCTCCATCTCCCGCATCCAGCGCATCCTGGACGGGCCTCGCGCGGAGCCCTTTCTGAACCGTGTCTACACCGAGGCGGAGCGGGCCCTCTGCGGCCGGCGCAGTGACGCGGCCAGTGCCTATGCCGCGCGCTTCGCCGCCAAGGAGGCCCTGGTGAAGGCGCTGGGCGCCCCGCCGGGCATCCGCTGGAAGGACATGGAGGTCCGGCGGCAGGGCGGAGCGCCTTATTTCGCACTGTCCGGCGTGGCCCTGGAGGTCATGGAGGCGCGAGGGCTGGAGGCCTTCCTCGCGCTGACCCACGATGCGGACGTCGCCGCCGCCACGGTGGTGCTCCAATCGAAGGGGGATTGAAGCCATGTTGTGCGTCCTCACCGCCGCCCAGATGCGTCAGGCCGAGCAGGCCGCCGAAGCCAGCCACGGCATGCCCTCCGCGTTGCTGATGGAGAATGCCGGGCGGGGGCTCGCGGAGGTGGCTCGGGGGCTCATCGGCCCGGGTGGGCGCTACGTGGTGGTGTGTGGACCGGGCAACAATGGAGGGGACGGGCTGGTGGCCGCGCGCTTCCTCCGGGAGGGCGGTGCCTGCGTGTCGGTGGTGATGGTGGGCGACGCCGCGAAGCTGACGCCCGAGGCGCGCCGGAACGTGGAGGCGGTGAAGGGCTTCGGTGTGACGCCGCGCACGCTGGATGCCGTGGAGCCGGCCAGGCGCGGTGACGTGGTGGTGGACGCGCTCTTTGGCACGGGCTTGAGTCGTGCGCCCGCGGGGGCCTTCGCGGACGCCGTTTCGGCGATTCGCGGCTGGCGGGCAGCAGGGGCCAAGGTCGTGGCGGCGGATGTGCCGTCCGGGCTTCAGAGCGACACGGGAGCGGCTTTCTCGCCCTGTGTGGAGGCGGATGCCACCGTGGCGTTCGGCTTCCTCAAGCCGGGGCAGGTGCTGGAGCCGGGGGCCTCGCTGTGTGGCCGCGTGCACCGGGTGGACATCGGCATGGGGGGCGAGTCCTCGAAGGAGGTCTCCGGTCCCGAGCTCTTCGTGGTGGAGGAGTCGGACGCGCGCCGCACATTGCCGGCGCGGAAGGCGGGCTCCCATAAGGGGACCTTTGGCCACGTGCTGGTGGTGGCGGGCAGCCGGGGAAAGACGGGGGCCGCGGCGCTGGTGGCGAAGGCGGCGCTGCGCTCCGGGGCGGGGCTCGTGACAGTGGCCGCTCGCGCGGATGCGCTGGACACCATCCAGGCGCATTCAGCGGAAATCATGGGCATCCCGCTGGAGGCTTCCGGGCCGCTGGGCATGGGTGACCTGGACGCGCTGGTGGCGGCGGCGGAGGGGAAGGATGCGCTCGTCATCGGGCCGGGGATTCCTCGGGGCCCGGAGACGGGGGCGCTGATTGGCGAGCTGTTGTCGCGCGTGGAGGCGCCCGCGGTGCTGGACGCGGACGCGCTCAATGCGGTGGCCACGGACTTGTCGGTGCTGCGCCGAGCGAAGGCGCCGGTGGTGATGACGCCGCACCCGGGAGAGATGGCCCGGCTGACGGGCAAGTCCACGAAGGAAGTCCAAGCACACCGGCTGGATGTGGCGCGGCAGTTCTCCGTGGGCTTGAAGGTGACGCTCGTGCTGAAGGGAGACCGGACGCTGACGAGTGACGCGGACGGGCGCGTGTACCTCAACACCACGGGCAACCCGGGCATGGCGACGGGGGGCTCGGGGGATGTCCTGTCCGGGATTTGTGGCGCGTTCCTGGCTCAGTCGTTTCCGGTGCCCACGGCCATCTGGACGGCGGTGTACGCGCACGGGCTCGCTGGGGACCTGGCGGCGGCGAAGCGCGGGCAACTGGGATTGGTTGCAGGGGACATCGTGGAGCAGGGGCTGTGCGAGGTGTGGCTGCGGTGGGAACGATGAGCACGGAAGCGTCGGCTGCGCGTGTGCGGACGGTACGGCTGGAGTCTCCCGAGGAGACGCACCGGTTGGGGGTGCGCCTGGGTGAGTTGCTGGAGCCCGGTGACTTCGTGGGGCTGATTGGCGACCTGGGCGCGGGAAAGACGCACCTGGTGCGCGGCGTGGCGGACGGGGCGAACGTTCCTCGCTCCGAGGTGGCGAGCCCCACGTTCGCGATTGTGTATCCGTATTCGGGACGCATCCCGCTGTACCACGCGGACCTGTACCGGCTGACGGACTACGACGACCTGTACGCCACGGGCTTCCTGGACCTGGAAGGCACCGAGAGCGCGATGCTGGTGGAGTGGTTGGACAAGATTCCGCAGGCCGCGCCGCGCGACTACCTGCGCGTCACGCTGAAGCACGCGGGCGGCGAGGCACGCGAGCTGACGGCGGAGGCGTTTGGTGTACGGCCCGCGGCGTTGCTCGACGCGTGGATGGGCTGACTCGAAGCGACAAAAGTCCCGACATTTCCGAACAGCGAGCTCGCAGCACCAGCGCGCTGCCATCAGCGCGGGTCTCCAATGCCCTCAGGCCAGATTGGGTGACGCGGCCGGCTTCACGGCGGGGAAGAGGTCCGGGCCCGCGAGCTCCGGCACGCGCCAGTGGTGGAACACGAGGTTCGCGTCCACGCCGATGACGTCTTCTTCGGCCACCGGTGCCCAGTACGGCCCGCCACACAGCGACTCACTGGCCACGACGAGCTGTTCCAGCTTCGTCCCTGGCGCCGGCAGCGTCGACACGTCATCGCGCGACGGGCCCGTGGACACGAACAGCGTTCGGTTGCGCCGCGAGGCCACCATCAACTCGCCGTCGGACACGAGGAAGTTCATCGCCGAGCGGCCATCCTGTCCCACGGCATCCGTGATGGC
The DNA here is from genome assembly GCF_006547355.1 of Myxococcus sp. AB036A. Lineage (NCBI taxonomy): Bacteria > Pseudomonadati > Myxococcota > Myxococcia > Myxococcales > Myxococcaceae > Myxococcus > Myxococcus sp. AB036A. The sequence goes on from NZ_VHLC01000056.1 coordinate 14,891, forward strand.
GGCCACCAACGACATCGTCTCCGCCAGCGCGCGCGCCACGGCCTCCACGGGGACCTGCCGGTCAATCGGATGCCGGGCACCCAGGCGGGTGAGGAACAGGTAGAAGCACCGCTCGCTGTCCGTGGTGCCCCTGATGTTCGTCCGCAGGCTCGGGCAGATGAGCGCTTCCACGGCAGCCCGGTGCTGCGCGAACTCCCGCAGCGTGCCGTTATGCACGAACGACCAGCGGCCATGCAGGAAGGGGTGCGAGTTGCGCAGCTCCACCGCGCCCACCGAGGCCAGGCGGATGTGCGCCACCACCGTGTGGGAGGACACCCGGCTGCTCACCCGCTCGAAGTCCGGGTCGCTGTGCGCGGGCCCCACACCGTGGGCCACCACCGGCGCCTGCTCGGCGCCGTAGGCCGCGATGCCCCATCCATCCTTGTGCTCGCGCGACTGGATGAGGAGCGAGTTCTTCTCCGTTACCAACGAGGGGTGTACGGCGGCAGGAATCGCTGAACGGAATCCAAATAGTCGGCACATGGCTAGCAACGAATGTTCTTAACGTCCGGCCCTGACGGATGTTGTTCCGTCTTTATCCACTCGGAGCCGCTGTGTCTCTGCGACGCCGGTTCACGCGCAACCATCCATCTGCTGCCGGACAGCGATGCGTCCGGCCTTCACGACCACTCGCGCGTGCGCTACCCCTAGATGGTAGGGCAGGTGGCGGTACGAAGCACAGCTGAAGACCACCAGGTCGCCCGCGTCGCCTACGGTCAGCCTTCCGTGCTGTTGCAGCCCCAAGGACATCGCCGCGCCACGGGTGGCTCCCCAATACGCCTCTGCCGCAGTAAGCCCGTTTTCCAGACACGCAAGTCCCAGCGCCAGTGCTGTGTTTTCACTCATGGCGGAACCGGGGTTGACGTTGGTGCCCAAAGCGACGTTGAGCCCCGCATCGCGGATGCGGCGTCCAGGCGCGTAGGGCCGCATGCGCAGGAACAGCGTGGAGGTGGGAACGAGCACCGCCGTGACGTTGGCGTCCGCCAGCGCCTTGAGTCCCGCGTCCGTCACCTGCTCCAGGTGGTCCGCCGTGGCGGCCCCCAGCTCCGCGGCGAGCTCGGAGGCACCACACGCGGTGAGTTGGTCCGCATGCAGCCGCGGCACCATTCCCAGTGCCCGGCCCGCGCTCAAGATGCGGCGCGCCTCGTCCACGGTGAAGGCGCTGTCTTCCACGAAAACGTCACAGAAGCGCGCCAGCCCCTCGCGCGCGACGGCGGGGAGAATCTCCTCGATGCACAGCCGCACGTAGTCCTCGCGCTTGCCGCGGTACTCCTCCGGCACGGCGTGCGCGCACAGCAGCGTGGGGACCAGCTCCAGCGGCGTCAGCGTCCCGAGCCGCCGCACCGCGCGCAGCATCTTCAGCTCCGTCTCCAGGTCGAGCCCGTAGCCGCTCTTCACCTCCGCCGTCGTGACGCCCTGCTCCAACAGGCGCTTCGTGCGGGGGAGGGCGAGCCGCACCAGCTCCTCCTCGCTCGCGGCCCGCGTTGCCCGCACCGTGCCGGCGATGCCACCGCCCGCCTTGGCAATCTCCAGGTAGGTGGCGCCCTGGTTGCGCAGGTCGAACTCCGCCGAGCGCTCACCGGCGAAGACGAGGTGCGTGTGGGGGTCCACGAAGCCGGGGCCCACGAAGCCGCCCTGGGCGTCCACGACTTCGGTGCCAGGGCCCACCGCGCCCGTGGGGAGGCCGGCCTCGGGGCCCACGTAGGCGATGCGTCCTTCGCGCACGCCCACCACCGCACCTGGGCGTGGGGTGAGCGCGTCCTCCGCGCGCTCGCGGTGCGAGCCTTCCACCGTCAGCACTTCGGAGGTGTTGCGCACCAGCAGGTCCAGCACGTCCATGGCTCAACGTCCTCCGCGTGCGCCCATGATGGGCACGTTCCAGCTCACACCCTTGCCAACCTTCGCGCGGCCGAACCCGCCCGACAGCTCGAAGTCGTTCTTTCCGCCCCAGGAGACGCGCGCCGCCACCACGCCGCCGTAATACAACGCTTGCTCGTTGCGCCCGTGCGACGCCACCGTGTGCCACGACGCGAAGGGCACCAGGCCAATGGACACGTTCTTCTCCGGCTGCATCGTGAGCGCGCACGACACCTCCGCGCCGAAGATGGTGCCCGGCCCGCCGCGCGGGGTGCCCACCCCGAAATCACTGGCGCCTCGCAGCGACAACGCCGGGGCCAGGCCCAGCCGCTCCGAGCCCACGTAGTACGAGGCCCCGGCGTACAGCCCGTACCCGGGCAGCGGGATGGGCAGGAGGAACTCGCCCTGAAGCCCGGTGTGCAGGTGCAGCCGCTCGGACACGGGCACCGTCAGGGCCGCGTCGAACGCCACGCCCCACTGCTGCGTGGAGAAGCTCGACTCGTTTCCCCGAAAGCTGTTTCCCGTTCCGAGGCCGCCCTGCGTCCCCGCGATGGGCGCGCTCAGCCGGGGGCCGGAGCGCATGCCGACCTGCATGACGTTGCGGTCCGGCGCCCCGGGCCCCATCCGCATCACCATGGGGCCCATCGCCGTGGGGGCGCACCCCGTCAGTCCCACGACGGCGGCGCCCCACAGTCCGACACCTGCCGCGCACAAGCGCTTCACTGCGGCCTCCTGCTTCATCTTCAGGTGGTGATGCCGGGAATCTTCACGCCGCGCTCTTTCGCCACCTCGATGGCCTCCGGGTAGCCCGCGTCCGCGTGGCGCAGCACGCCCATGCCGGGGTCGCTGGTGAGCACGCGCTCGATGCGGCGCGCGGCCTCCGCCGTCCCGTCCGCGACGATGACCTGACCGGCGTGCAGCGAGTAGCCCATGCCCACGCCGCCGCCGTGGTGGAAGGACACCCACGAGGCGCCGTTCACCGCGTTCACCAGCGCGTTGAGGATGGGCCAGTCCGCCACCGCGTCCGTGCCGTCCTTCATCGCCTCCGTCTCGCGGTTGGGCGACGCCACCGAGCCGCAGTCCAGGTGGTCCCGGCCGATGACGATGGGCGCCTTCACCTCGCCCTTGCGCACCAGCTCGTTGAACGCGAGGCCCGCCTTGGCGCGCTCGCCATACCCCAGCCAGCAGATGCGCGAGGGCAGGCCCTGGAACGCCACGCGCTCCTCGGCCATGTTCAGCCAGCGCTGGAGCGAGGCCTTCTGGGGGAACAGCTCGCGCACCACGCGGTCGGTGACACGGATGTCCTCCGGGTCACCGGAGAGCGCCACCCAGCGGAAGGGCCCCATGCCCTCGCAGAAGAGGGGACGGATGTAGGCGGGGACGAAGCCGGGGAACTCGAAGGCGTTCTCCATGCCGCCCAGCTCCGCCTGGCCGCGCAGGTTGTTGCCGTAGTCGAAGACGTGGCTGCCGGCCTTCTGGAAGTCGTTCATCGCCTGCACGTGCATCATCATCGACTCGCGCGCGCGGCGGACGTACGTCTCCGGATCCCGCTGGCGCAGCTCGGCGGCGGCCTCCAGCGACAGGTCCGTGGGGATGTAGCCGTTGAGCGGGTCATGGGCGCTCGTCTGGTCCGTGACGAGGTCCGGCTTGATGCCGCGGCGGTACAGCTCGCGGAACACCGACGCCGCGTTGCCGATGACGGCGATGGAGCGGCCCACGCGCTTCTCCTGGGCGTCCTTCACCAGGGCCAGCGCTTCATCCAGGTCCTTGGCGACGACGTCCAGGTAGCGCGTCTCCACGCGGCGGCGAGCGCGCGTGGGGTCGATCTCCACGCCGAGGAACACCGCGTTGTTCATGGTGGCGGCCAGCGGCTGCGCGCCACCCATGCCACCCAGACCGCCGGAGAGGATGAGGCGGCCCGCCAGGTCGTCGGTGCCGAAGTGGAAGCGGCCGGCGGCGGCGAAGGTCTCGTAGGTGCCCTGGAGGATGCCCTGCGTGCCGATGTAGATCCACGAGCCCGCGGTCATCTGGCCGTACATCATCAGGCCCTTCTTCTCCAACTCGTGGAAGTGCTCCCAGTTGGCCCAGCGGCCCACGAGGTTGGAGTTGGCGATGAGCACGCGCGGCGCGTCCGGGTGCGTGCGGAAGATGCCCACGGGCTTGCCGGACTGGACGAGCAGGGTCTCATCGTCGCCCAGGTTCTGGAGGCTCGACACGATGCGGTCGAAGGAGGGCCAGTCGCGGGCGGCCTTGCCGGTGCCGCCGTAGACGACGAGGTCCTCGGGGCGCTCGGCGACGTCCGGGTCGAGGTTGTTCATCAACATCCGGAGCGCGGCCTCCTGGACCCAGCCCTTGCAGGACAGGGTGGAACCGTGGGGGGCGCGGATGACGCGGGACATGAACGGACTCCTAGAGTGTGGCGGACGGAAAGGCCCGGCACACTACCTGAACCGGGGTGCTTCCGGGCCACCGCGATGTCCGCGTCGCGCCGCGTCGCGTCCGCCGCCTCACGAATGCAGCGTGTCGTCGTCGGAGGCGTCCATGCCCGGAGTCTGGACGGGGCTGCGTGACGCGGGCCGGTCCACGACGCCGTCCTCGCGGTCGATGCGAATGTCGTTGATGACCTCCTTCACTCCCAGCACGTCCCGGGCGAGCGCTTCCGTCGCGTGCCGCTCATCCTGGCTGCGCACCACGCCGGCCAGCAGCACCACGCCGTCCCGCACACGGATGTCCACGTCCGCGGCGTCCACCCAGCTCTGCATCAGCCCGTCACAGAGGTCCGCTAGGATTCGCTCGCTGGAGCGCCGGTAGCCTCGCGGCGCGCGTCCCCGGGGGGGCGCCCTCACAGGGCCTTCGGGCGGCCGGTAGCGCCCACCCGAGAAGCCACCTTGCCCCAGGTCGTGGTCGTCCGGGCGTGACGGACTGGTGGAGTACCCATCCCACGGTGGCGCCATGTTCTCCACACCGGGGCCATGGCCCGCAGGCTGTGTGCCCCCGTAGCGGACATCCGTTTCGGCCATGTGGCCGGCGGCGCGCCAGGGCCGGCCCCGGTCCATGCCGCCCGCTTCGCGTCGTCGGCGCTCGTGGGCGTCATCGGCGCCTCGGTGGCCATGGCGCCTCCCGCCGTGCCCCCGGCGCTCTGGCATCTCACGGCCGCCCCGGCGTCCTCCCTCCGTCCCCACGTCCTCCAGGACGCCGAGGTAGGGAGGCTCCAGGCGCCAGTCCTCCGCGACTTCGCGGAACGTGCCGCTGGGGCTGTAGCCGGGCCGTCTGGCGATGCGCTCCGGGTCGAAGTGCCGGGCGCGGCGGTCCAGCTCCCGGTCCAGGTCGAAGTCGCGGCCATACTCCCGGCCCTGGTCCAGGGCGCGCGCGGCGCGTCCGAAGTCCACGTCTTGTTGGTAATCGCGTGTGTCCCGGTCCCTCGCCGCGTCCCGGAAGTGCCGCTCGCTGTCGAAGGTGCGTGGAAACGCATCATCCTCGGAGGCCCAACCGCCTCGGCGGTGCTGGCCCCGTCGTCGCTCGGCGCTGGCGTCGTCCCGCTCGAAGTCGCCCCTGCGTTCGGACCCGCGCTCGTCGCCGTGCGCATCCCTGGCCGGGGCGCGGGCCCAGGTGTCCCTCGGATGGGTGTGTTCGTCCTCCCAGCCCCTCGAGGACCGCTGCTCCCGCTCCCTGTCTCCCCATCGCCGGTCGTCATCGCGCCTGCCGTTCATCTGGATGGCCTCCTCTCGTTGAGCGTTCGCCCAGGGCCTGTCTCCTGACGTTCTGGACCGCGAGCGCTGCTGGCAACGCAGGCAGGCCCCGTCAGAGGCCCGGCCGGGCATGGGGGCCCCGGAGTGGCCGCTGTATGCCGGGGGAGGCGCCAGTCGTTCCATGAGCATTCCCGCGCGGCCAGAGCGCGGTAGAGTCCACTGCCGCGGCCAGCCAGCCAGCCGCGCGATGCCTGGAGGGAGTGCCATGGACGACGGGAACCGGAACGCACAGGGGCCTGGCGCGCGAGCGTCGTCCGCGCTCACGAAGGCAACGCCCTGCGCCCAGCCTCCCGAGGAGGCCCGTGGCCCCACCGTGGGGCCCATCGCGACGGTGGCGGGCGGCCTCCCCGCCGTCATCTCCGCCATACGGCACGTCTACGGTGAAATGGACGTGGTGCGTGGGACGAAGCTGCTGCTCAAGGTGAACCAGAAGGAGGGCTTCGACTGCCCCGGCTGCGCGTGGCCCGACCCGGGACACCGCTCCATGGCGGAGTTCTGTGAGAACGGCGCCAAGGCGGTGGCGGAAGAGGCCATGTCCGCGCGGGCGACGCCGGAGTTCTTCCGTCGATGGAGCGTGGCGGACCTCGCCCTCCAGACGGACCATTGGCTGGGCAAGCAGGGCCGGCTGACGCACCCGATGTTGCTCCGCGAAGACGCCACGCACTACGAGCCCCTGTCCTGGGACGAAGCCTTCGCGCTGGTGGCCGAGGAGCTGAACGCGCTCGACACGCCAGACGCCGCGAGTTTCTACACCTCCGGGCGTACCAGCAACGAGGCGGCGTTCCTCTACCAGCTCTTCGTACGGCAGTTCGGCACCAACAACCTGCCGGACTGCTCGAACATGTGCCACGAGTCGAGCGGCTCCGCGCTCAACGAGACGGTGGGCATCGGCAAGGGCACTGTCACGCTGGAGGACTTCGACCAGGCGGATGCCATCTTCGTCATCGGGCAGAACCCGGGGACGAACCATCCGCGCATGTTGTCGTCGCTCGAGGCCGCCGCGCGACGGGGCTGCCAGATTGTCAGCATCAACCCGCTGCCGGAGACGGGGCTCAACCGCTTCAAGCACCCGCAGGACGTGCTGCACCTCATCGGGCCCGGAACGGCGCTCAACTCCCTGTTCGTTCAGGTCCGCATCAACGGCGACGCCGCGCTGCTGCAGGGCATCGCCAAGGCGCTGTTCGAGATGGAGGACGCGAACCCCGGCTCGGTGGTGGCCAAGGGCTTCATCGACGACAAGACGCTCGACTTCGAGGCCTACGCGGCCCACATGCGCGCGGTGAAGTGGGAGGACGTGGAGGAGGGGAGTGGGGTGCCGCGCGCGCAGGTGCTCGCGGCGGCGGAAATCCTCGCGCGCTCCGAGCGCACCATCTTCTGCTGGGCCATGGGGCTGACGCAGCACCGCAACGGCGTGGCGTGCATTCAGGAAATCGTCAACCTGGCGCTGCTGCGCGGCGCTATCGGCAAGCCGGGCGCGGGCCTCTGCCCGGTGCGTGGTCACAGCAACGTGCAGGGCGACCGCACCATGGGCATCTGGGAGAAGCCTCCCGAGGCCCTGTTGACGGCGCTGTCCCGGGAGTTCGGGTTCGAGCCGCCGCGGCACCACGGCATGGACGTGGTGGACACGCTGCACGCCATGCACGACGGCCGGGTGAAGGTGTTCTTCGCGCTCGGTGGCAACTTCCTCTCCGCCACGCCGGACACGGAGTTCACCGCCGAGGCCCTGCGCCGCACGCGCCTCACCGTCCACGTGTCCACCAAGCTCAACCGCTCGCACCTGGTCCACGGACGGCGGGCGCTCATCCTGCCGTGCCTGGGCCGCACCGAGCGCGACGTGCAGGCCGGCGGGGCCCAGTTCGTCACCGTGGAGAACTCCATGGGCGTGGTGTCGTCTTCGCGGGGCTCGGTGGCGCCCGCGTCGGAGCACCTGCTCAGCGAACCCGTCATCGTCGCCCGGCTGGCGACGGCGGTGCTGGGGGCGCGCTCTCGCGTGCCCTGGCTGTCGCTGGTGGAGGACTACGACCGCATCCGGGAGCAGATTTCGCGCGTCATCCCCGGCTTCGACGACTTCAATCGCCGCGTGCGGGAGCCGGGCGGCTTCGCGCTGCCGAACGGTCCGCGCGAGGGACGCTTCACCACGAAGAGCGGCAAGGCGCACTTCACGGTGCATGCGCTACAGCCCATTGCCCTGGAGCCGGGACAGCTCCTGATGATGACGATTCGCACGCATGACCAGTTCAACACCACGGTGTACGGGCTGGATGACCGCTACCGGGGCATCCGCAACGGCCGCCGGGTGGTGTTGCTGCATCCCGCCGACATGAAGGCGCAGGGGCTGGCCGCGGACCAGCTTGTCGACCTGCGGAGCCACTTCGAAGGCGAGACGCGGCTGGCGCGTGGCTTCCGCGTGGTGCCGTACAACATCCCGCGCAGGTGCGCGGCCACCTACTTCCCCGAGGCCAACGTCCTCGTTCCCGTGAACAGCTTCGCGGAGAAGAGCCGCACGCCCACGTCGAAGTCGGTGGTCATCAGCATCACCCCGGCCGGAGAATCGCGGGCCCTGCCCGCTGGCGCGGTGGCATGAGGCGCGTGAGAGAGCATGCAGCCCGTCAATGAAACCGGGTGGCCGGAGTCGCTCCGGTCCCTCTATGAGACGGTGACGGGGACGCCCGCGGCGGAGGCCATGGCCGCGTCCACCCAGTGGCGCGAGTCCTTCGCCGCCTGGGTGCGAGGCGCTTCGCTGGATGAGCGCACCCTGGCGCAAGCGGCGGCCTGGAGCCGCCTGAACGAGGGCGAGCGGACCCTCGGCGAGCTGTTGTTCCTGCTCTCTTCATGCAGTGAGTTGCTGTGGCCCTACGCCGTGCCGCCCCGGGGCCTGCTGCCGCGCTTGATGGCGCGGCAGGAGACGATGCTGGCCGCGTTGCTGGAGGTGGGGGACGCGGACACGGCCGCGCGGGTGCGGCGTGAGACGGAGGCCACCGTCACCACGGTGCTGACGCGCATCCTGAAGCGGCACCCGGACGCGCTCCAGTCCCTGGTCGGCGACGCGCCGTGTACCTTCGACGGCCGGGCCCTGCGCTTCCACGGCGCGGTGGAGGTGGACCTGCGCCAGGTATTGGGCACCGGCGCGAAGTCCGTTGCGCTGCTGGAGCAACTGCGTGCGCTGATGCCGGCGACGGCGGCGGACGGGCGCGACCGGTTGGCGGAGTTCATCCGGACACGGGCCGCGCGGCTGCCGTGGCGGGAAGCTTCGGAGGTCCTGGCCGAGCGCCTCTTCTCGCTGGCGACGTCGCCGGAGGGCCGCAGCGGCATGAGTGGCTTCCTGGCGTGCTACCCCGGTGGACGCAAGGAGCCGGACTGGTGCGCTCGGGCGGGGCTGCTGCTGTCACGCACGCTGGAGGTCGGCGGTCCCCCCGAGGTGGTGGAGAACCTGTGCGAGCTGCTGGCGCGCTTCGATGCGCCGCCGGTGGACGGCCTGCGCGGGGCGCTGGGCGCCTTGGTGAACGGCGACTTCGAGGCCTCGGCGGACCTGGGCCCCGTGCGCTTCGTGCTCGACCACTGCCAGGCCACGCTGCGCAAGGGCGAGCCGGGTCTGGTGCTCACGCTGCTGTGGCTGGAGGAGCGGCTGTTCCGTGCCGCCGTGCGCAAGGGCGCGCCAGATGCCTTCGACCGCCGCAAGCGCGCGCTGTCGAAGCTCAAGCCGGGGGCGCCGGGATTCGACCAGCTCCACTGGCTGGCGGAAGAATGTGCCGAGCTGTGGCCTCGTTTCATGCCCGGTGCCGTGCGGCCCGGTCTGGACGAGCTGGCGGCGTGGCGTCAGGAAGTCGCCGACCGCGTGGGGCGCAAGCCCGTGCTGCGCAAGGCGGCCATCGAGTTCTTCCTCTGGTGCGCGCCGGATGCCGCATCGTCCGAGGCGGAGCTCACGGTGCTGGCGCTGGTGCGCACAGCGACCGACCGGCGACAGGTGAAGCGGCTGAAGGAGCACCCGTCGTCACGTGTTCGCCTCCGCGTCCGGACGCTCCAGTCCTGGTTCCAGGGCCCGTCGGCGAAGGGGAAGCCGGGCGCCCCCGTGGAGCCTTCGCCGGCTTCAGGCCCCGCGACGTTGACGGAGGCGTTGCGGCACCTGCATGTGACGCGCGCGGTGCCGCTCGGAGGCCGGACGTGGCTGCGTGACCGGGACCTGGAGGAGCTGTTGCTGGGCGCTTTCGGTCGAGTGGAGGCGGAGTTCTCGTCTCGCTATCCGGAGCGCTTCCGCGAGGACACCGAGACGCTGGCGGCGGACCTGCTCGAAGCACTGCGCGCAGAGCTGGCGCGGGTGAAGGCGGACGTCGCCGCGTTGATGGCCCAGGGGCAGCCATCTCCGTGGGAGCTGTCGATGACGGTCCGGCGCCGTGAACCGGAGCCCGTGCCCGAGCCTGTCCCGGTGGACGGCGAGGCGGCTCCGGACGCCGTGCCTCCGCCTTTGGCCGCCGCGCGGCTGGGGGTGGAGGTGGCTTTCGTCCTCGACGTGGCGGTGGGCGACTTCCTGCGCACGCGGCGCGTGGTGTCCGTGCAGGTGGTGAAGCTCGAACAGCGCGGAGAGGGGCAGTGGCTGCCCGCCTTCCGGCTGGGCCGGGAGCACCTGGACGCGCAGTTGCTGCGGACCGACGCCGCGTTCTGCCTGTTCCTGGCGCCTCCGTTTCCTCGGGCCGAGTGCTGGGTGGTTCCGTCGCGAACGGTGCGCGCGATGATGGAATCGCAGCGCTCGCTGTCGGGTGTGCCGCGAGACGGGGTGCAGCGGGTGGCGCGCTCACTGTCCCACTGGCTGTTGGGCGACCTCGTCGGTCTGTGGACGGGGGACGAACGCCCGGAGTCGCTTGCCCGGCTGTCTCGCGCGGAGGACGGGCCGGACTTCGTCGTCGAATGGGGCCTCCGGTAGCGCTGGTGTGGCGTCCACGGTGATAGCGTCCATCCCTTATGAGTCACACCGAGCGACCCCAGGGGGCGGGCCGTCCAGCCGAAGGGCCTGATTCCGTCCAGCAGACGCGGCCCACAGGTACAGGAAGGCCCGGGACCTCGGGCGCTGTTCGCCGCTTCCGATTCACCGTCCTCGAAGGTCCGCAGCCTGGGCAGTCCAAGGACAGCAACGCGGACACGTTCTCCATCGGTTCGCATGGGCTCAACGACTTCGTCATCGAGGAGCCCACCGTCTCGCGCTTCCACTGCGAGGTGAAGGTCGACCACGACGGCGCCCGCCTGCGGGATTTGGACAGCCGAAACGGCACGGTGCTCGACGGCGTCCACGTGCGCGACGCGTACCTTCGGGGCGGCAGCATCCTGCGCCTGGGCCGGGTGAGCGTCCGGTTCGACTTCAGCCCGGAGACGAACCGGCTGCTCATCTCCGACCGCACGACGTTCGGTGAGCTGGTGGGCTCGTCGCCCGTGACGCGCGCCAGCTTCGCCCTCATGGAGCGAGCCGCCGCGAGCGACGCGACGGTGTTGCTGGAGGGGGAGACGGGCACGGGCAAGAGCCGCGCCGCCTTCGCCATCCATCAGGCCAGCGCCCGGGCCTCGGGGCCCTTCCTCACCGTGGACTGCGGTGCCATTCCCGGCAACCTGCTGGAGAGCGAGCTGTTCGGCCACGAGAAGGGCTCCTTCACCGGCGCCATCCAGCGCCGCGTCGGCGCCTTCGAGGAAGCGGACGGCGGCACCATCTTCCTGGACGAGATTGGCGAGCTGCCCGCGGAGCTGCAACCGAAGCTGCTGCGCGTCCTGGAGAACAAGGAGATTCGCCGGCTGGGCGCCAACGGGTACCAGCCCGTCAACGTGCGCGTCATCGCCGCCACGCACCGGGACCTGCGCGCCGAGGTGAACGCGGCGCGCTTCCGCTCCGACCTGTTCTTCCGCCTCGCGGTGGTGCGCATCATCATCCCCGCGCTGCGGGAGCGGCCCGAGGACATCCCCCTCATCGCGGAGCGAATCCTCACGGCCTTCGGGGCCGGCTCCGAGCAGCTCGCGGCGCTGAGCACGCCGGAGTTCATCGCGCAGCTCCAGCACGCCGCGTGGCCGGGGAACGTGCGCGAGCTGCGCAACCACCTGGAGCGTTGCCTCGTCTTCCAGGACGCCATGCCGCCGGACGCCGAGGAGGTGAGCGCGCAAGCGGTGCTGCGCAGCCTGGTGGACCCGAAGCAGCCCTACGCGGAGGCCCGCCGCCGCGCGCTGGAGGTCTTCGAGCGCGAGTACCTGGATGCGCTCCTCAAGCTCCACGGAGGCAAGGTGTCGCAGGCCGCCACCGCCGCGGACATGGACCGCGTGTACCTGTACCGCCTGCTGCGCCGGCACCGGCTGCGGACGTAGCCCGCTCAGCGGCTGGCGAGTGCATCCGACAGCAGGACCTCGCCCGCCGCGCCTCCCGAAGCCCAGGACTCCAGGCGCAGCAGCTCACCGCCCGCCAGCCTCGGAAGTCCCTGGGCGTCCGTGCTCAGCTCACACAGGGCCGCGTGCGCATAGACGCGGACTTCCACGCTGTCACCCGCGGCCTCACGCGCTTGCCGCAGCAGCGCGTTTGCCACCTGGCGCGCTTCCACCAGGGCAGGGACACGGGCCTCGGAGGCGGGAGGCAGTGACTTCCACGCGAGCACGGCGTTGCCACTCTCCAGGGCGAGCATCCAGCCACGGGTCTCCAGTTCGGTGAGCGTCGCGTCCAGCGTGGCGTCCCTGGCATCCAGGTCCGCGTCGGAGGGCTCGTCCAGGGCCTCCGGGAAGCGGAGGTCCACATAGACAGCCACGGCCCATGTCTCATCCGGAGTGGGCGCCAGCGCCGCGCGCAAGGCTTCGAGGAAGGCGGGCACGTCTGGCCAGCGGTCCCCAGGGGCCTTCGCGAGACACCGTTGGACCACGGCGTCCAGTGCTGGCGGTGCGTGCACCCGTTCATCCAGGTGCGGTGGTGGCGCATGGAGGTGCTGCTCCTCGACCTCCACCACGCTGGTGCCCTCGAAAGGCAGGCTCCCGGTGAGGAGTTGGTAGAGAAGCACGCCCATCGCGTACAGGTCGGTGCGTGCGTCCAGGGCCTGCCCGCGAATCTGCTCGGGGGCCATGGACACGGGCGTGCCGAGCACGGCGCCGCCGGATGTCAGGCCGGAGAGCCCCTCCGGTGGCTCCACGCGGGCGATGCCGAAGTCCACCAGCTTCACCGTGAAGCCCTCCGCCAGGGGGATGACCATCACGTTCTGGGCCTTGAGGTCCCGGTGCAGGATGCCGCGGCCATGGGCGAAGTGCAGCGCGGCGCCCAGTTCCTCCATCACCGTCAGCGCCTCCGCGAGGGAGAAGGGGCCTCGGTGCGTGAGCCACTGGTCCACGCTTTCGCCCTCCAGCCATTCCATGGCCAGCCAGGGGCGTCCGTCGCGAAGGTCGCCGTGCTCGAGCACCTCCACGATGTGGGGATGGCGCAGCACCCGGAGCGTGTCCGCTTCCTGCTGGAAGCGGCGGAGCACGTTGGTGACGTGGTTGAACTCGGCACGCACCACCTTCACCGCGGCGGGAGCCCGGGTGGACAGGTGCGACGCGCGATAGAGCCACGCGGTCACGCCCGCGTGGACGCGTGACTCGATGACCCAGTCGCCCACCAGCGCTCCGGGTTCCAGCTCGTCTCCGTAGAGCGATATGGCGTGTTCGCGTGGGGGCCCACCGGCCATGGGACGTCCCTCCGTGCCGTTGCTGCGACACCCCGTGCTAACACGGTTCTCGGCTCCGGCACTGGGCGTGGCCGTCCCGCTAGGGGCTTTCGGCTGGGGCCACCAGCGCGCGGACGCGGTCCGTCCACAGCGGCGCTTCGCGTGCGGTCTCCTCGACCTCCGCGACCCGAGCTCGCAGCGTCACCGTGTCTCCGGCCTTGCGAGCCGCGCGTGCCGCCCAGACGAGAATCTCCAGCCGCTCATCAGGCGTGGCCAGCCGGCGGGACTCTTCCACCAGGTGGGCCCAGGCATCGGCGCCGTAGGGAAGGGCGTCTCGAGCCTCGTTCACGACGCGCCGGACCACGGACAACATCAGCGCGTCCGAAGGTGACAGACGCTGCCGTGTGTCCGGCTCCTCGAGCCAGGCGAGCTGGCGCGCGACTTCGGGCAGGTCTCCCAGTTCGCAGCACAGGCGCGCCACCAGCAGGGCGTCCTGGGCCATGGACCGGGGGAAGAAGCGCTGGCTGAGCACGCCGGCCCGCCGCGCTAGGGGCAAGGCCTCCACGGCCCGGCCCTGGTAGCCGAGCAGCAGCGCCAGGTTGAAGGCGGAGGTCCGTTCAATCTGCACGTTGCCCAGCTCGCGTCCCAGGGTCACTGCGCGCTCCAGGTCCGCATGAGCGCCCGCCGCGTCCCGGCGCTGGACATGCAGCACCATCCGGTTGTTGAGGGCCACGCCCAGGTGCAGGGTGTCGCCGGTCGCCTCGCACAGGGCGATGGCTTCGTCGAAGCGGCGCGAGGCGTCGTCCAGCCGGTCGGTCCACGCCAGCATCGCGCCCAGCATGGCCAGGGCGATGGCCTCCGTCTCCGAGTCCTCTCCGGACCGCGCGGCCTCCACGGCTCGCTCCAGGGCGGGCACAGCCCCGGTGATGTCCTCCTGCCGCACGAGGACGCGCGCCTGGGCCAGGGCATGGCGCGCGGCCAGCTCCGAGGGGACCGCGTCCTTCAGGCAGTGCAGGGCCTGCTCCAGCAGCGCGGTGGAGCCCATCGCGTCGTCCTGCCAGTCGAGGGCGGTGGCTTCTTCCAGCAGCAGGTCCGCCTCGCGCACCACATCGCGGTGGGCCTCGGCCAGCAGGCGGGCGGCGCGCAGGTCTTCCACGGCGTCGTCGATGCGCTGGAGGCGGTAGCGCACGCGTCCTCGTCCCGACAGCAGCTCCAGCCGGACGGCCTCTTCGGTGCGCGGCACCAATGACAAGGCGGCCGAGTAGTGCCGTTCCGCCTCCAGGAGCCGGTGCGCGTGGCGAGCGGATTCGGCCAGGTTCCAGTGGAGCGCCGTAGCTTGGAGGGAATCTCCGGCGGACTCGGCCAGACGCGCCCTTCGGGCGGTGGGCGTAGCGGGCAGGGCGCGCAAGGCGGCCGTGCAGATGCGCCGCTTCAGTGGCGGAGGGAGCAGGGCCGTGAAGGCTTCGCGCAGGGTGGTGTGTTCGAAGCGCCAGCGTCGCGGCCCTCGAGGTTCCAGCATGCCCGTTCGTGCCAGCCGCTCCATCGCGACGCCCGGGTCCAGCGACAGGTCCAGGTCCGCGTCTGTCTCCAGGTGGGCGAGCGTGGCGGTGAGTTCCTCCAGCCGCACGTCGTCTCCCAGGAGGGCCGCAACCTGGAGCGGGGTGCGCATGCCTGTGGGCAGGCCCGAGAGGCTTCGTTCGGCGAGCCGTTCATCCGCGCCCGGGCGGTCCGGGGCCAGCCCGTTCAGGGCGTCCGCGGCGAGGTAGCCACCCCCATCCGGGCGGGTACGGATGGCGCCCGCGCCTCGGAGGGCACGCACCGTCTCCAGCATGCGGAGCGGCGAGCCACCGCAGCGGTCCACCAGCTCTCTCAACACGCCTTCGGCAATCAGGTCTACGGGGCGCAGCCACCGGCGAAGCAGCTCGCGCGCATCGTGTTCCGGAAGGGGAGGAAGCTCTCGCTGTTCGGCGTCTCCTGCGCGTTCCCCCAGGTAGGGGCGCAGGCCCAGCAGCCGGTGCCGGCCGGCGAGCACCACGCACAGGGGGGCACCCTCCCCAGAGAGCGTCGCCAGTTCCAATGCATCCAGGGCCGTGGGGTCCAGCGTGTGCGCGTCATCGACCAGCAGAACCAGGGGCTGCGCGGCCGCGAGCCGCCACAGGTGCGCTGCGATGGCCCTCGCCACCAGTTGCCTGCGCGCCGCCGGGTGCACAGCGGCCACATCCAACGGAGGACGCGCGTCCGCGAGCAGCCGGCGCAGCGCTTCATCCGAGGGCGTCTGGGATGGCAGGCCGAGGACGGTGTTGATGAGACTTCGCAGCCCGCTTTCGCTCGCGCTCCCTTCCTCCGGGAGCGCCTCGACGAAGCGCACGGAGACGCCGGGCGTGCCCTCCAGTTCGCTCCGCCACGTCGTGAGCAGGCGTGTCTTGCCCTGGCCCTCTTCCGCCAGCAGGGTGCGCAGCACGGGCGCGCCGTGTGCCTGCACGCGCGACAGGGCTTCGCGCAGCCACTGCCGTTCCGTGTCCCGGCCCAGGAGGACGTCAGGAGATGTCAGCGCGTCCCCATGCGGCGTGCTGTAGGGCAGGTCGCCCAGGTGGGCTCGGACGCTGGCCGTCAGCGCGACTGTCTCCGGGGTGGAGACGGATTCAAGCGATGGCCACCACCGCTCGGGCCGCTCCACCGCCGCGCCACCCACCGTCAAGCGGCCTGCACGCTCACGAATGCGCAGCGGTGCGCAATGGAGCGCGAGCGTTGCGTTGGGGGGGAGGGCGGCTTTCAGCACCTCCGCGGCCCGGAGCGCCGCGCGCAGCCCGGCTTCCACCGCCGCTTCGTGGGGGAACGCGAAGAGGCAAAGGCCCGGCTCCACGCGCGCGAGGATGGCGCCGCTTCCGGCGAGGGAGGCCTGCAAGGCCGGTGCATCCCGTGAGGTCTTCACGCCGAGGACCGCTACGTCGCGCGTGGCTCGGCTGGCGTCTGGGGTGGGGGCGGTTGAAGGGCCCGTGTTCGTCCGTGGCGCCTCCGTGGCGCGACGCGGGGTCTCCGCCAAGGCCCCGGACACCACATGGGTGCCCAGCGCATCGCCAGCGCCCTGAAGCTCGCGCAACTCCTCCGCCAGCGACCGCGCACTGTCTCCCCGGTCCTCGGGCACCTTGGCCAGCAGTCGCTGCACCAAGGTCTCCACCGCCGCGGGCACCGGCCAAGGCGCGAGCGTCCGCATCGCCGGAGGCCGCCGCGAGACATGCGCCTGGAGCACCGCTGCCGCCTCTCCGACAAAGGGAGGCCGACCACACAGCAGCTCAAAGAACATGACCCCAAGCCCATACAGGTCCGCGCGCGCGTCGATGTATCGCGCGTCCCGGCACTGCTCGGGTGACATGTACTCATGGGTCCCCAGCCGCTGACCCGTGCGGGTGAGCCCTGGCGAGAGCCCCTCCCCATCATCCTGGGCCGACAGCCGCGCGAGGCCGAAGTCCAGCAGGACGAGCCGCCCTTCGGACAACACGACGTTCTCCGGCTTCAGGTCCCGGTGCACCACGCCGGCCGCATGGACCTGGGCCAGCGCCTCCGCCAGGGCTCGCGTCAGCGGGGCCGCATCGGTCCAGGGCAGGGCACCGGCGCCCGGCAGCTTCGCCAACCGCTGAGCCAGCGTCGGGCCCTCGATGCGCTCCATGATGACCACCCGCTCACCGGCGCGGGTCGTGGCCTCGCCCAGCAGCCGCGGCACGGCGGGGGGGCCAATGCGGCGCAGGGCCTCCAACTCCCGCCCCAGCCGTTCGCCCGCGAGCGGCTCCAGCACCTTCAGCGCGACGTCCTGCCCATCCACCTCACGCCGCGCGGCGAATACCCGTCCAAACCCACCGCGCCCCAAGGGCGCTCCCATGACATAGCCCGCCACATCCGGAGGCTCTGGCAAAGAGCCTGGGGCACGCGCTTCGACCGGGCCGTGGCGAGGACAGCGCTCGGCCACGCGGCGATGGCAGGTGGGGCAGCGCATGGGGCGTGGGAGCTCGGGGCCGGGAGCTTGGACGGCCACGCCCGGACGTCAGTCACTCATCTCCGGCAGCTCGGGCAGCACATCCGGGTCCAGCTTCAGAATCACACACAGGCGCGTCAGGGTGGGAATGGTCGGCACCATCACCCCGCGTTCCACCCGAGCGAGCACTTCCACGGGGATTTCCAGTTGCTCGGCGACCTCCTCCATGCCGAGCCCCGCCTGCTGGCGGGCGGCCTTCAGTGCCGCTCCGAGCACCTCGGCCCTTTCCCTACGACTCGTCGTCATGGGCCGAGCATGACGCCTTCTCGCGTTCCCGTCATCCAATTCACCACATGCCGGTGCGCTGGCGCACGGACCCGAACATTGCCCGGGGGGCGGTCGGCCGGGGCAAGCCCCCCGGGCGTCCGCGGCGACTGTGCGGCCCAGGGGGAGGGTGGCCAGGTTGCCCGGACATGCGCAGGCTGGGCGACTGGGGTTGCGGCATTGGCGCCGGGCGGGGGCTGTGTTAGGTCGCCCCTCCCCCCGGTGTCCCGCCAGAAAGAGGAGAAGCGAATGGCCCGCCGTCAGGTCCGTGTCGTCGGTGCGATGCTCCAGAATGAGCAGGGGCGCTACCTCATCACCCAGCGCCCCCCCACCGCGTCACTGCCCCTGCTGTGGGAGTTCCCCGGCGGGCGCGTGGAAGAGGGCGAAGAGGACGCCGAGGCCCTTGCCCGGGAAATCCAGGAAGAGACGGGCGTGGAGGTGGACGTGCTGGGTCAGGCCATGCACACCCACCACGAGTACCCCAACTACGACATCGACTTCCGCGTCTTCCACTGCCGGCTCTCGCGGCCGACGGAGGAAATCCAACACCTGCGCGTGCATGACCACCGCTGGGTGACGCTGGAGGAGATGTCCGCGTACCGCTTCCCGGACGCGGATGCCAAGACGTTGGCGAAGCTGCTCGACCTGGACAGCTGACGTGCCGCGCCGTCTCCTCCTGGCGTTGCTGGCCGGAGTGCTGGGCGCGTGCTCCCGCTCCAAGCCGCCGCCCGCGCCGCCCCCACCCGAGGCGACGAACCAGGTCCCTGCCCAGGGCGTGCCGGGGTGCACGCTCTACAGCGAGCCTCAGCGGTCCGGCACCGTGCCCGACGTGCTGTCCGAGCTCTCCGGCCTGGCCGCCAGCCAGCGCCACCCGGGCGCCTTCTGGGCGCACAACGACTCCGGCAATGGCTTCGAGCTGTTCGCGATGGACGCGAAGGGCGCCATCCTCGCCCGGCTGACGCTCACCGGGGCCACCCCTCGCGACATCGAGGACGTCACGGTGGGCCCCTGCGCCTCGGGGGCGTCGCGCGGCTGCGTCTATCTTGCGGACATCGGTGACAACTTCGCGCGCCGGGAGCAGGTGCGGCTCTACCGGCTGCCAGAACCGGAGGCGCTCGAGGACGCCACGGTGCCGGTGGAGGTGCTGTCCTTCATGTACCCGGACGGGCCCCGCGACGCGGAGTCGGTCATCATCGACGCCCGCTCTGGCCGGTTGGCCGTCATCACCAAGACGCTGGACTCCCTGGGGGATGTCTTCGCGCTGGATGGGCTGAGCGTGGAGACCCCCATCCAGGCCCGGAAGCTGGGGACGCTGACGGCGCCGCTCGGGATGGACCGGGCCACCACCGCGGCCTCCCTGCATCCCTCCGGTGAGCGGCTGCTGCTGCGCACCTACTCGCGCGCGTACGAGCTGCGCCGCCCCGGCGCCGCGCGGCTGGAGGACCTGCTGCAAGGACAGCTCGTCGAGGTTCCGAGCGGGAGTCAGGCGCAGGCAGAAGCCATCACCTTCGTGCAAGACGGCAACGGCTATTTGTTGGGGACGGAGTTCACTGGCCAACCCTTGTGGTTGATCGGGTGTCGCTGATTCGGCGCAAGGGCCCGCACATGCCGTGAAGCCCGCCTGGCGGGTTGACGGTATGGCAACGGTGAACATCTTTGGCCCGCCAGGGAAGACGCCTCGCGGTCACTGTGTCCGCGTGGGCGGGGGAGGGGGAGGGTCGAGCGTGCCGACGATGAAGCCACAGGATTTGCCGCCTGGGATGGGCCCACGCGGAAAGAAGACAGACAAGCCAACGCCAACGGGGAAGGGGTTCAAGTTCGGCTCACCGTTGGGCTACATCCTGTTGCTCGTCCTGGGCTTCCTGCTGTTCCGCAACGTCTTCCAGGACGCGGGCGTGCGGCGCGTGAGCTACAGCCAGTTCCGCGACGGGGTGGAGGCCGGGAACTTCAGCCGGGTCCAGATTTCGAACGAGTGGGTGAAGGGCTTCCTCAAGGACACGGCACAGCCGCCTCCTCCTCCGGCAGACGGGGAGCGCACGCTGCGCGGCGAGCCGAGCGCCCTGCCATGGATGGCCTACCGCGTCGCCGGTGACGAGGGGCTGGTGCCGTTGCTGGAGCAGAAGGGCATCCAGTTCGAGGCCGTGCCGCAGTCAGGGCTGGGCGAGGCGCTGTGGATATGGCTGTTGCCCCTGGGCCTCTTCTTCCTCTTCTGGAGCTTCATGATGCGCCGGGTGGCCGGCGGCATGGGCCAGGGCCCGCAGAGCGTCATGAGCTTCGGGAAGACGCGCGCCAAGGTGCAGGCCGAGGCCGATACCGGCGTGGGCTTCAAGGACGTGGCTGGCGTGGACGAGGCGGTCGACGAGCTGCGTGAAATCGTCGAGTTCCTCAAGACGCCCGAGAAGTTCCGCCGCCTGGGCGGGCGCATCCCCAAGGGGGTGCTGCTGGTGGGCCCTCCGGGGACGGGCAAGACGCTGCTGGCGCGAGCCGTGGCGGGTGAAGCGGGCGTCCCCTTCTTCAGTCTGTCGGGCTCCGAGTTCGTGGAGATGTTCGTCGGCGTGGGCGCCGCGCGAGTCCGCGACTTGTTCGCCCAGGCCACGTCGAAGGCGCCGTGCATCATCTTCATCGACGAGCTGGACGCCATTGGCAAGAGCCGCAACTCGGGCGTGGCCGGTGGACATGACGAGCGTGAGCAGACGCTCAACCAACTGCTCGCGGAGATGGACGGCTTCGACAGCCGCGCAGGGCTCATCATCCTGGCGGCCACCAACCGTCCGGAGATCCTGGACAGCGCGCTGATGCGTCCGGGCCGCTTCGACCGGCAGGTGCTGGTGGACCGGCCGGACAAGCGGGGCCGCGAGCGCGTGCTGGAGATTCACGCCAAGGGCGTGAAGTTGGGACCGGACGTGGACCTCAAGGCCATTGCCTCGCGCACCCCGGGCTTCGCGGGCGCGGACCTGGCCAACGTGGTGAACGAGGCCGCGCTCCTGGCCGCGCGCCGCAACCGCGACGCGGTGATGCGGGCGGACTTCGAGGAAGCCATCGAGCGTGTCGTCGCCGGTCTGGAGAAGAAGAACCGCCGGATGAACGAGCGTGAAAAGGAGATTGTCGCGCACCACGAGGCGGGCCACGCGGTGGTGGGGTGGATGCTGCCTCACGCGGAGCGGGTGACGAAGGTGTCCATCATCCCACGCGGCCTGGCGGCGCTGGGCTACACCATGTCGCTGCCGCTGGAGGACCGCTATCTCATGTCGCTGGACGAACTGCGCGACAAGATGGCGGGGATGATGGGCGGCCGGGCCGCGGAGGAGATTTTCATCGGGGAAATCTCCACCGGCGCGTCCAACGACATCCGCCAGGCCACGGAAATGGCCCGGATGATGGTGCGGGACTACGGCATGAGCACGCTGGGGCCGGTGGCCCTGAGCGCGGACCATGGCCCGGGCTTCCTCCGCTCGGCGGGCGTGCCGGAGACGCGCAGCTACTCCGAGCAGACGGCGCGGATGATTGACGAGGAGGTGCGCAAGCTCGTCAGTGAAGCGCTCGACAGGGCCCGTCAGGTGCTGACCACCCACAAGGACAGGGCCCAGGCGTTGGCGGCCCGGCTCCTGGCCGTGGAGGTGGTGGAGGAGGACACCATGGTGACGATTCTGGGACCCAAGGTGTTGGCGCAGCGCGGCCTGCTGCACCCGGAGGCGCGTCAGGTCATCTCCGCGCACCCGGTGGACGTCGGGGGCAATGACGACCAGACGCCGCCCACGCAACACTCGGATGCGCTCGACTCCTGAGGCTCCGGCTGGCTGGGCGCCTGCCCTCCAGCCGTCCCGAAGCCCACCGCCAGCGCGACGTCCTGCGGTGACCGGTGGGCGAAATTATCTTTAGCGGAAAGGAGGCGTCGCCGTGGAGAACAGGATCGGCAAGAGCTACATCGCCCGCAAGGCCCTCTTCGCGAAGGGGCTCAAGGAGGGCCGGCTCACGGTTCAGGAGATTGAGGAGGCCCTGCCGGCGGGAACCCTGACGGCGGCGGAGCGCTGGCTCCTCTATTACTCGCTGCGGGCCGCCCAGGTGGAAATCATCGACGAGGTGACAGGGCAGGTGGACCACGGCTTCATGGCCGAGTCTCCCGCCGCGCCGCAGGAGCACTAGCTCGCTCCCGCGTTGACAGGGGCCGTCTCGCGGTTAGGTTCCGGGCAGCAGTGACTCCCTACCTCTCGCGCGACTGCGCACCCACCATCGCCTCAGGTTAGACATGGCCGGCAACACCCGCACCGACGCAGCTCCCGAAGCCACCCAGCAGCCCCCCTCCGCCAACAGCGAGGGACCTGTTTCCGCCGCCGAGGAGATTTCCTCCCAGCAGCAGGCTCCGGAGGAGCACGCGGCTGCCGGTCAGGACGCGGAGCGGGAGCGGATGGCCGCGGAGCTGGAGACGCTTCGCAAGAAGTTCGACATTGCCGTCCGCGCGGTGCAGGCCGCGGAGAAGGACCGCGAGGAGTTCAAGCAGCGCGTGACGCGGGAGCGTGAGCGCATGCTGGACGTGGAGCGCGGCAACGTGGCCATCACGCTGCTGGAGGCCATTGACGAGTTGGACCGGTGCCTGTCCGTCAGCGCCCAGGACACCTCGCCGCTGGCCGAGGGCGTCCGGATGATTCGCGCCGAGCTCTTGCGCAAGGCGCAGTCCACGGGCATCGAGCGCCTTCAGGTCGTCGGGCAGCCCTTCGACCCGAACACGGCCGATGCGGTCGACATGGAAGTGACCGCCTCGCCGGACGAGGACCACCGCATCGTCGCCGAGCTGCGTGCGGGCTACCGGCTGAAGGACCGCATCATCCGTCCGGCCCGGGTGAAGGTGGCGAAGTACGTCGCCCCCGTCCAGGCCTGACGCCGCCGTTCAGGGCGCCCCCGTCACTCACGGGAAGGGGGCGCCGGGCCAGGCTGTTGAGTCCGCTCGACCCTGGTCCGCCGTGTAGACTGCCGCTCCGTGCTCTCCCGATTCTTCTCCCTGTGTTTGGTGCTGGCGCTCGTCCCGGTCGCGGCGGCCGCCGAGGGTCCTCTCGACGCGTGGCTTCCCGCGCGGGCCCGGGAGCATGCCGCGTGGTTCGCCGCGCAGGCCGCGGGTGTCGAGGGGCAGACGGGCAGCCTGGGCCTGTGGCGCGAGCGCGCCGAGGGAGACCCGGGCATCCCCCACTTCGTGCCCCCGTCCTCGCTGGCGCCGCTGATCCGCGCGGTGGAGGCGGGCGTCGTCAACATCACCACCGTGGGGCCCCGGGCCGGTGGCCTGGAGGGGATGAAGAAGTCCACCGGCTCCGGCTTCGTGCTGACGCCCGACGGGCTCGTCGTCACCAACAACCACGTGGTGGCCAGCGCGCAGCAGATTGCCGTGCGTCTGGCGGATGGCCGCGAGTTCGCCGCCTCCGTGGTGGGCCGTGACGCCTCCACGGACGTGGCGCTGCTGCGGCTCAGCGGCGTGGACCTGGGCAAGCTGCCCGCCGTCTACCTGGGGGACTCGGACCGGATGGCGGTGGGCGACTGGGTGGTGGCCATTGGCAACCCCTTTGGCCTGGACCACTCCGTGTCCCACGGGATGATCTCCGCCAAGGAGCGCGTGCTGGGCGTGGGCCAGTTCGACGACTTCATCCAGACGGACGCGCTCATCAACCCCGGAAACTCCGGTGGGCCGCTCTTCAACATGAAGGGGGAAGTGGTGGGGGTGAACACCGCCATCATCAGTCAGGGGCAGGGCATTGGTTTCGCGGTCCCCAGCAACCTGGTGAAGGAGCTGCTGCCCAACCTCCGGGAGAACGGCAAGCTGGAGCGTGGGTGGCTGGGCGTCGTCATCAATGACGACGGGAGCCATGGGGGCGGTGAGCGCCAGGCCCCGCTGGTGAAGGACGTCTACAAGGGCAGCCCCGCCGCGGCCGTGGGCATCCGCCCCGGAGACCGGCTGGTGGCGGTGAACGGGCGGCCCATCGGCTCCTACCTGCAGCTGTTGCGCAAGGTGGCGCTGCTGGCGCCGGGCACCGAGGCGCGCCTGTCGCTGACGCGGGGCACCGAGACACAGGAAGTGACGGTGCGGCTGGTGGCGCGCCCCGCGCAGGAGGCCACCGAGGGGCTCATCCAGCGGACGGCCAGCGAGGAGGAGATGGGGCTGGTGATCCGCGACCTCACGCCGGAGGTGGCCGCGCCCCTGGGGGAGACGGCCTGGTCCGGCGTGCTGGTGTCGGGGGTCACGCCGCGCAGCCCGGCGGATTCGGCCGGCCTGCGGGCGGGAGACGTCGTGACGGAAGTGAACCGCCGCCGGGTGAAGGACGTGGCCGGGGTGCGCGCGGCACTGGGGAAGGGGAGCGCCGGGGTCAGCATCCTCCTGCGGGTGAAGCGGGGCGAGGCGCTCCAGTACATCGCCATCGCCCGGTGAGGTGACGCCCGGCTAGCGCTTCTTGGCGTCCTTGCCGTGGAGCCACAGGCCCATGGCCTGGCCGCTGCGACCCTCGGTGATGAAGATGGCTTCGATGCGCGCCGTCACGCCGTGGCTCTTCCCGCCGCCCTTCTTGGGAAGGGTCCACACGCTCTGCGGGGTGAAGACAATCTGTGCCCGCACCGAGCGCGTGGAGAAGAGGCGGTTGAACATCTGCAGGTTCCACCCCGCCGGCATGTCACCGGTGACGGTGAGGTAGGGGAGGATGGGGTTGCCGTTGGCGTCCGTCTTCTTGGGCGCGCCGTGGGTGAGCGCCGAGCTGCCGCCGGGGAAGAACGGGGTGATGTTGATGCTGTACTCGCCCGTGCCCAGCGAATAGGGCCCCGGGGTGAGCATGGTGGCGTCGTCCTCGGTGACGATCATGTACAGCCGCTTGCCCTGGTACTTCTTCCGGAACGCCTCCGCGTTGGCCTTGCACTGCGAGTCCACGAAGGGGCCGTCGCACGCGCCCACGAACTTATCCAAGAAGGTCCCCAGCCCGCCCAGCGGCTCGGCTTCGTCACGCAGCTTGGCGAAGCGAGGGTCCGCGTCCGCCAGGGCAAGCGCGGGCGCGAGGAAGAGGGCGGCGGCGAGGAGGATGCGATTCACGGGCGAGGTCTCCGGGGAACAAGGGTTCAGCCCGGAATCGTGCCATTTCGGAAAGCGTCCGGCACTCGTTACATGGGTGTGTGGGGGTGGATGTAGGTGAAGAACTTGCCTACATGTGGCTACCGTGTAGGTTGCGCCTGTCACCACCTGTTCCGGGAGCTACCCCCATGTTTGAGCGTCCTCACGAGCGCCGTTCCCACCTCCGTTTCGACAAGGTCTTCACCGTCTACCTCACCACCCAGGATGGGATGCTTCGGGGGGTGGGCCGCAACATCAGCGCGCGGGGCATGTTCGTGGAGGTCCGGGACCAGGTGGGCCTGGGCGAGAAGCTGAAGGTGACGTTCGCGGGCGAGGACGGGACGGAGATGACGTGCCTGTGCGAGGTCCGCTACCAGGTGGCCCTGGCCTTCGGGCGCAAGGACGGGCGCGAGGGCAGCAGCCGCGGCGTGGGGCTGCGCATCGTGGCCTATGAGACGCAGGACGACGCGCCCCTCCTGCTGGTGGACCGCGAGCGGGTGATGCACTGACATCCGTCCGGGGCCCGTGAGGGGCTTCGCGGCCTGGCGCTTCCCGGAACAGCAGCGGGGGCCGCCCAAGCCAACCTCTGGGCCCGGCGAAAACGAAAGGGCACGGCCTTCCAGATGGAGGACCGTGCCCTTCGTGTTTCCAGCCGTGGGCGGGTGCCCGTGGCTTCGACTACTGCGAGAAGCCCTCGAGGAGGTAGTGGGCCTCGATGCGCTTGAGCGCCAGAATCATGGCGGCGCAGCGGGTGTCCACCGTCTCACCGATGCAGTACTGGCGGCTGTCGTGCATCTCCGTCTTGCGCGGCTGGTTGCGCGAGATGTCGCGGATGATGCGGTAGTTGCGCTTCATGGCGCGCTCGAGCCGCTGGTCGACCTCGGCCTCGCTCCAGCGCTCCATGCGCTTGTTCTGGATCCACTCGTAGTAGCTCACCGTCACACCACCGGCGTTGGCGATGATGTCCGGGATGAGCTCGATGCCGCGCTTCTCCAGGATGCGGTCGGCCTCCGGGGTGGTGGGGCCGTTGGCGCCCTCGGCCACCAGCTTGACGCGGAGGCGCTCGGCCACGTCGGCGGTGATTTCGCCGCCCAGGGCCGCGGGGACCAGGATGTCCGCCTGGACGTCCCAGAGGTCCTTCTTCTCGATGCGCTGGGCGCCCGGGAAGCCGAGCACGCTGCGCTTGAGGTTCTTGGGGTCCTGCACGTAGGCGGAGAGCGCGGCCACGTCGATGCCGTCACCATTGAAGATGGTGCCGTCGGCGTCGTTCACCGCGAGCAGGCGGGCGCCCATCTGCGACAGGATGTTGGCGGCGTGGCTGCCCACGTTGCCGAAGCCCTGGATGATGAACGTCTTGCCCTTCACGGACTCGCCGCGGTCGGCGTAGTAGTCCTCGATGCAGAAGGCGACGCCCTGGCCGGTGGCCTTGTGGCGGCCCTCGGAGCCGCCGATGCGCACGTCCTTGCCGGTGACGATGCCGCGCAGGTTGTGGCGCTCGCGCTCACCGTCCGAGTACTGGCGGTAGAGCAGGGCCATGATGCCGGGGTTGGTGCCCACGTCCGGCGCCGGGATGTCGATGTCCGGGCCAATCATGCTCTTGAGCCGGTACATGAAGCGCAGGGTGATGGCCTCGATCTCCTCGCGGCCGTACTCGCGCGGGTCGATCTGGATGCCGCCCTTGCCGCCGCCGAAGGGAACCTCGGCGATGGCCGTCTTCCAGGTCATCTCCGCGGCCAGGGCCTTGAAGAGGTCCAGGGACACCTCGCGGTGGTAGCGCAGGCCGCCCTTGTAGGGGCCGCGCGCCTGGTTGTGCTGCACGCGGTAGGCCTTGAAGCGCTGCGACTCACCGGGGACCAGCTGGTACACCTTGCCGTCGGGCAGGCGCAGGTGGCCCTGGCGGATGTCCACGTCCGAGCCCAGCAGGGCGCGGCCGTTGAGGATGATGTTGCCGTTGGCCAGCAGCTCCAGGCCTTCCTTGTTGCGGACCTGCGTCTCGGGGAGGTTGGAGAAGGTGCGCGCCTTCTCCTCGGAGAGCGGGACGAGACGGTCCTTCAGCTTCGCCGTGACGTAGAAGATGTGCTCGTAGTCCGGCTCCTCCAACTCGAGGCGGACGCGCTTGTCCAGCGCGATGAGGTCCGCTGCACGATGGAAGATCTCCATCGCCTCGGTGTAGACGGTGCGCTTGGGCGTAGGGGCCGGGGCACGCATGAAATTCTCTTCACTGGCCATGACGGGAGATGCTCCTTGTCGCGTCGCCGCTCGTGGGCGAGGCACGTGGGGGTAGCGGGGCCCTTATGTACATAGGCGCTCCGAGACTTCAACCGCGCCAAGCACCCGTCCTCTCCCAAGAATCTGGAGCGATAACGGGCACTTATGTCAACGCGATGTGTCACCTACGACAGACGCGGTGTGTCATCCATGTCAGGGTGGTCAATCGTGGTGATGGTTGGAAAACCAACGATGCGGGCGCGCGGAAAATGGGCGGAATGGCGGGGAGGGTGAGCACTCGCCTTCATTTCTGCTTGCCGGGCATGAGCCGCCATGGTACTCCCCGCGCACCTGTCGCGCCGACATAGCTCAGCGGCAGAGCAACTGATTCGTAATCAGTAGGTCCCCAGTTCAATCCTGGGTGTCGGCTCCAAGAAAAGAGAAGGGCTGGTTGCTTCAAGCAACCAGCCCTTTTTCTTTTCCGCCGCATTCAGCGCCCGGGCGTTGATCCAACCAGGCCGGCGGCCGCGACGATTTCAGCGGCCCTGCTTCCTCACCGGAACTCGTCCACGATGTAGACCCCTGCGCGGGGCGAATCGAGGATGGCTGTCCCTGGCTTGGACTCCGGGTGCTTTCGGAGCTGCCCGAACCCGAGGCGAGCCACTGCGCAGATGGGCACCTGATCTCCGCCATTCATCAGTTGGGCCGCATGGTCGCGGATGACGACTTGGGGGCCGCCTGTCCAGACCCGGCCGTAGAGCCGAGCTGGTGCTTCAGGGAGCCCGAGGTTCTCATTCAGCATCGCGGTGGAGAGCCCGGATGGGCTTCAGGATGACCTTGTTGTGGACCACCGTGAGTGGTTCGAGTCGACCTTCCCAGCCGAGCACCGTCGTCTTGCTCGGGTTGACGGGCTGCTCGAAGCGCAACGTCGTGATGACTTGCCCCTTCACGTAGACGGAGTGGGTTCCGTTCTCCGGATGCTCGGAGAGCAGGATGGACCGCCGATAGTGAGCGGTGGCATGCGCACCCAACGACGCTAGCGCTGCGAAAGTCAGGATAGACCTTGTGAATTGGGTAGGTCTCATCGAGCGAACAGCCTGTCAGGAGCGTGGTGGGGTAATTCACTCTTGCTCGGTGGCGCCTGAAGGACAGTGCAACCTGAAGGGTATGGAAATTTAAATGGGATGCGTGTAGTAGTTTGGTTGCCGCGCGAGCTCTGCTGAAGTTGTCAGACCCCAGAGTCAGGCTGCAGCGCCTCCTGATTTTCAGGGGTGTCTTCGGGGGATGCTATGAGATGGGTTGCAGTGGTGTCTTTGCTGCTTCTTTCAGCGGGGTGTGCGACCACTCGCATTGTCAATATCGATGCTGGAAATGGTCGGCGACTCGTCCACGAGTCGGTAGATGTTGATCCAGTCGAAGTGAGCGAGGACGAATTCAAGTCTGCCCTTACGCAACTCATCCTCGACATGCGCATGGACGTTGCGTTCCGAGCGGCTGAAGCGGCGGATGAGCGAGGATGGGTGCGCTCCAGGGTCCTGCTCGCGTCCTCGAAGGGCCTCGCGGATTCGGGGGCGGGGAGTTCACCTGAGTCTTTGTACGCGCGCATCTGCCCCGACGCGGACGACTGCTTGACCCTGGTGGGTGGAACGGGGCTGACGTTCTCGCGAAAGGACCGGACGCTCATGGCGCTGTCCTTCGCGCTCGACACCGTTTGGGCGAGCATCGAGGCCGAGGTCGGCAAGGTGCTGAACCCAGTGGCGCTCAAGGCCCTGGTGACGTCGGCCGCGCTGACGCTGCTCCTCACGCTGGCGCTGCCCGAGCCCGTCACCAAGGTCATCGCGGTAGCGCTGACGGCGGCGATGGTGGCCTATCTCGGCGTGGTGCCTGTCTGGGAGATTGGGCGCGGATTCGTCCGGTTGTGGGATGATGCGGGGACGGCGATGAGCGTCATCGAGCTACAAGACATCGGGCATCGGTTCGGGCGGGTGCTCGGCACGAACGGCACGCGCGTCCTGGTGCTCGTCGTCATGGCGGCACTTGGAGGAAAGAACGCGGTGGCAGCCCAGGGGCCGAGACTTCCGGGCTTCCCTCAGGCCGCGATTCGGGCGCAGGCCGAGGCGGGATTCTCGCTCGGAGCGGCGTTGAATGGCGGCGTGACTTCAATCGCGATTCCCGCTGCTGGAGTGCTGAACGTTGCCCTGGCGCCTGGTGCTGCTGCCGCCCTGGCGATGTACTCGGACGGGCGATTTCCTGGTGACGCGGTGGGGCCCGTTCATCACATCTGCACGAACAAGAACCCCATCTCCGACGCTACCGGCGGTCCTTGGACTCCTCAGTGCCAGAAGCTATTCGAGAAGGCCGGGATGACGCTCGAAGACGCTGCCAACAAGGTGCGGCTCAAGGGACACGAGGGGCCTCACCCTGAACTGTATCACCGAGCGGTGATTCGGCGTCTTGAACTCTCTGTTGCGCGCTGCCGAACGACAGAGACCTGCCGGGCCAGTCTGATGAAGGAACTTGCGAGGATAGCGAACGAGCTTATGACGCCGGGAAATCCGCTGCGGAGCTTCATTGTGAAGGTGGAGAAATAAGTTGGAGCGTCATTATTACTCAGTGGAGCTGGGTGATGTGCCACGGTGGCTGATTGAGACGCCGACACGGGATTCTGGTGAGGCGTTTGACGAGCCTTGGATGTTCGCGGATGGTCGCATCCTTCCTGATCTGGGTCCCCTCGCAGCACGAATCGCACATCCTGGCACAAGGCGTGCGTTTGACTTCTCTGTGATTGAGGCTGCCCCCATCGTCAGCGAAGCCATTGCGAACGTCTTCAGGACACTGGCTCCCAACGATGTTCAGCTCTTTCCGGTGTCAATAGAGAGAGAGTCCGAGCGGTACTTCGTCGTCAATGCAATCAAGGTGGTTGATGCCATTGACGAGGCACGGTGCCTGGAGGTGCATCACTATGACGAACCGTCCCCTGATTACCCAGGCGAGTACAACTGGATCTACGGACTGCGAATCGACCCCTCGAAGACTGAGGGCGCGCACGTCTTTCGACTGAAGAAGTTCAAGATCGCCTTCATTGTCTCGGAGGACATCAAGAACGCGCTCGAACGGATCGGGAACCTGGGCGTGTCGTTCGAGCGCGTGACCGAGGCTCCCGTCCTTCATTGACGGTCGGGGCTGATATCCGAGCCGGCGACGATTCCGATCTTCAAAGTCTATGACTTGCCTCCGGTGTCGCGTGTGGCCCGACCCGGAGGGCCACACGACAGTGCTCACGAAACCATTGCCGCGCTGCTTGATGCCCCTTCGAAACAGCTACACAAGATTCGGGACTTGACCCGCTGAACGGCTACCCATTTGCGGACCGAGCCAACGGGGATGGCAACCCCTCGGACGCTCGCAGCATTTGAGCAGTTCAGAACACTTCTCAGATGCGTAAGCGGGATCTCGTGAAAGTCAGATAAATTTCGACTGCCTTTTCGGCCTTGCCACAGGAGTGCCCATGTCGGTTCGCACCATCAGGAAGCACCTTCCGCTCATCGCAGTGACTGCTTCGGCGTTGGCCTTGCTCAGCGCCTGCGGGGAGCCTCTTTCCGCCGAAGGAAGGGAAGTCGATACGGACGACACGGTAGTCGCCTTCGACATTCCGCCACCGACAGTGACTGGGAGCTGTTTTCGGAATGATTCATTCACCAGGATTGAGTGCTCTGGGAGTGCAAGCGGCGGCGTAGCGCCGTACACTTATCAGTGGCAAATGGCACATAATCTCGATGCCAATCCAGACCCAGTCAACTTCTACTGGCGCAATGGCTCCACTACTTTTAGTGAGCCGTGCAAGTATGACTTGTTTATCGGCGGGCGATACTACACCAAGTACATCCGATTCCGCGTGCTTGACGCCAATAACTACGTTTCAAATTTCATTGAACAACCATTCATCTGCTGGACGCCAAACCCGTAGGAAGCCGCCGGCGCACTCCTGACTTACTCCCGGAGGTCAAGTCTCGAATCATGTGTGGTTGGCCGGGGAGGGGCAGGGAGGAAAGCTCCTTGGCGGCATCATGCTTCGGTGTCCAGGTTTGATTTCAACAGGTCGATGACGAGGGCGGATACGGCGCCGGAGCAGGTGTCCTCCGCCCGTGCAGGTCCAGGCTCACGTCGCCTTGCGACCGACGAGCTGCACCACGGCGGCCCTTCCGGTGTGCAGGGTCCCCTCGCGGACCTCGCGCGTCAGCTCACGGAGCACGGGCAGCTCCAGCCCCGCGAAGTCCTCGCGCAGGGCCTCCGTCGTGTAGAGGAGCTCCTCGACAGGCGGACCGCCCGTGCGGAAGCCCAGTTGAGCGGGCGTGTACGCTTCGAGGAGGACCAGGCCACCGGGGCGGAGGCTCTTCACCAGCGCGCCATGCACCCGCCGCCGCAGTGCGGGGGGCAGGTGACAGAAGATGACGATGGCCGCGTCCCACGCCTCCGGCGCGAAGGTGAAGTGCGCCAGGTCGCTGACGCGCGTCTCGATGTTGACGCCGCGCTCGTCTGCCAACTGCTTGGCCTTCTGGAGTCCCACGCTCGACGCGTCCACGGCGGTGACGGCGTGGCCCAGGGAGGCGAGGTAGACGGCGTTTCGGCCCTCACCCTCACCAAGACTCAGCACGTGCCCGCCGGGAGGAAGGCGCGAAGCCATCTCCACGAGGAAGTCGTTGGGCTGGGTGCCATAGACATACGCCGGGTGACTGAAGCGTGCGTCCCATTGAGCGGCTGCGTCGGGGGGCTGCTCGGCCATGGTGCTCCTCCTGGAGTTCTGCGTGACGTCAGTGGGCATTCTGCGTCGTGGTGGCGGCGCCCCCCAGCCCCAACGCTTCCCGGTTCTTGAAGAAGATGAAGACGCCCATCACGACGAGGAAGCCGGAGAACGCTGCCTTGAGCGTCGCCTGGGAGACGAAGTGGGACGCCCAGGTACCCAGCAGGATGCCCACCACGGCGATGGCCGTGAAGATGCCAAGGGAGACCCAGGGCACCTCGACATGGCCGAGGTAGCCGGCGAAGCCCACGAGGGAGTTGAGGGCGATGACGAGCAGGCTGGTGCCCACCGCCTGCTTCATGGGCAGGCCCACCAGCAGTACCAGCGCCGGGACGATGAGGAAGCCGCCGCCCACGCCGACCAGACCGGTGAGGCCTCCCACCCCGAGGGCGGCCAGGGCCATGAGGGGGAAGGACGCCTGCCGGGGCTCGGGCGCCTGCGCGGAGTCCTTCCGGCCATTGCGGAACATGAAGACGGCGGAGACGAGCATCACCGTGGCGAAGAGCAGCAGTTGCGTCGTCCCGGAGATGAGCGCGGACAGGCGCGCCCCGGCGTAGGTGCCCGCCATGGCCACCGTCCCGAAGACGAGGGCCGCCTTCCACTGGACGTTGCCCCTACGCCAGTGGCTCGCCGCGCCGAAGAGGCTGGTGACGCCCACCACGGCCAGTCCCATGGCGATGGACTCCTTGGCCCCGAAGCCCAGGACGTACACGAGGATGGGGACGGTGATGATGGAGCCACCGCCGCCGAGCAGGCCGAGCGACAGGCCCATGAGCGCCGCGAGGGAGAAGCCGAGAAGGGGCATCGTGTTCGTCCTGTCGCGACGCGCGCTCAGCCTTGGGGCCGCGGCGCGAGCGGCTCGCGCACGGCGAGCATCCCGCCCGCCAGGTTGAAGAGGTGTTTGAAGCCGCCTTGGGCGAGCAACCGCGCCGCCTGCGCGGAGCGCCCGCCCGAGCGGCAGATGAGCAGCAGCGGCGCCTCGCGCGGCCACGCGCCGGCGGCGGCCTCAAGCGTGGCCAGGGGGACGAGCTCGGCTCCGGGCAGGTGGCCGAGGGGGCCGGTGTACTCGTCCGGTTCGCGCACGTCGATGCGCCGCACCTCGGGGCCGAGCGTGTCGAGCTGCGAGGGCGTGATGTCCTGATAGGGGCGGAGTGTCATGGTCGGGACTCCTGCGAAGTGGCCAGGGGACTCAGGCCCCTTGGGGTGAGGGCGCCGTGTGTCCGCAGGCGCGGTTGGCCGGGACGGCGGCGTCAATCAGCTTGGGCCTGGGCAGGTTGAGGTTCTCCATGATGTGGATGAACTCCTCCCGGCTCTTGCCGGCCACGCGGGGGTTGTGCCGCTTCTCCTCGGCGATGCTCGTCACCGTGCGGCCCTTGTAGTCGTGGGCGGGGTAGACGAGCGTCTCATCGGGGAGGGCGAAGAGGACGCGCGTGAGGCTGTCGTAGAGCTGGCTCGCGTTCCCGTTCTGGAAGTCGGTGCGGCCGTTGCCGCGCACGAGCAACGCATCCCCGGTGAAGACGCGGTCGCCGAGCAGGTAGCTGATGCTGTCGTCCGTGTGCCCCGGGGTGGCGAGCACCTGGAAGACGAGCTGACCGACGCGCACCTCGTCCCCGTGGCGGACCTGGATGTTGGCGCAACTGGCGCCGTTCACGCTCCCCACCACCGTGGCCCGCGTGCGCTCCCGCAGCGTGCCCGACGCGGTGACGTGGTCGGCGTGGACGTGGGTGTCGAAGACGTGGGTGAGGGTGAGGTCCAGCTCGGCGACCAGTTGCAGGTCGCGGTCGGCCTGCTCCAGCACGGGGTCGATGAGGACGGCCTGGCGCGTGGTCTCGTCGCCGATGAGGTACGTGTACGTCGAGGACTCGGAATCGAAAAGCTGCCGGAAAATCATGTCGAAGCCTCCTGTCCATGAGAGCCCGGGGCGTGGAAGAAGGATTCAGGCCCTGCTGAATCCTTTCTTTGGAGCCTGGCTCTCACGCGACATGACTTCCTCCATCCTCCTTCCTCTCCTGGGCGGGGCCCTCATCGGGCTGAGCGCCTCCCTGTTGCTCCTGGCCAACGGCCGGGTCGCCGGCATCAGCGGCGTGGTGGGCTCGCTGCTGGCCCCCGTGCGCGGTGACGTCGCCTGGCGCGTGCTCTTCTTCGCTGGGCTGCTCGCCGGGGGGCTGCTGCTCGCCTGGTTGCGCCCCGGCTCCTTCCCGGCGCCCTCGGCCCCGAGCGCGGGCGGCCTCTGGCTGCTGGTGGGGGCCGGACTGCTGGTGGGGTTCGGCTCGCGGCTGGGCAACGGCTGCACCAGCGGACACGGCGTCTGCGGCATCAGCCGGGGCTCGGTCCGCTCCATCTCCGCCACGCTCACCTTCATGGCCACCGGTGTCCTCACCGTCTTCCTGGTCCGCCACGTCCTCTAGAGAAAGCCCCCATGCGTTCCTCCCTCAGTGCGTTCCTCAGCGGCCTCATCTTCGCCCTCGGCTTGGGCCTCGCCGGCATGACGGACCCGGCCAACGTCCTCGGCTTCCTCGACATCGCAGGCGACTGGGACTATCGGCTCGCGTTCGTGATGGGCGGCGCCATCGCCGTTCACGCG
Organism: Myxococcus sp. AB036A; assembly: GCF_006547355.1. Lineage (NCBI taxonomy): Bacteria > Pseudomonadati > Myxococcota > Myxococcia > Myxococcales > Myxococcaceae > Myxococcus > Myxococcus sp. AB036A. Next base: position 49,150 of record NZ_VHLC01000056.1, read on the forward strand.
GCGCTGCGACCCCTCATCCACCGGCGCGCGCAGCCCCTGTTCGCCGCCAGGTTCCCCGCGTTCGCCGCCAGCAAGCCGGACGCGAAGCTCCTCGTGGGCTCGGCCCTCTTCGGCGTGGGCTGGGGGCTGGCCGGCTATTGCCCCGGTCCCGCGCTCACCTCGCTGGCGACCGGGGCCTTCCCGTTGCTCGTCTTCGTGCCCGCCATGTTCGCGGGCTTCTACCTCGCGCAGGTGCTGCAGTCGCGGAGCGGCGTGGGCGCACCGCGTCCAGGGGCTCCGCACGTGGGCGCCACGCCCGCTCAGTAGCCCCGCGTCCGCCACGCGGAAGGCGAGGGCGCTCCTCCTTCTCGAGCGCCCTCGTCCTTTTCCGGGAACCTCTCACCCGTCCCACTGTGTCCTCATGCCCGTGAGCGCCCGCGCCTTCATTGAACGTGCCCTGGAGCACCTGCCCGTCTTGAGACGGGTGGGGCGTCGGCTGACGGGCAGCGCCGCGGAGGCGGATGACCTGGTCCAGGAGACGCTGGCGCGCGCCCTGGAGCAGCGCGGCGCGCTGAGAGAGACCGAGCGCCTCAAGGCCTGGCTGCTCGCCGTACAGCGCACCGTGTTCCTCAACTCCCGCCGGGGGCTGCGGCCTCACCTGGAGGTGCTGGAGGGCGGGCTGGGCCGGGCGCTTCCTCCGGAGCCATCCGCGGACCTGGAGGCGGAGCTGCACGCTCGCACCTTGAGTGCGGGGATGCAGGCGGCGCTCGACTCCCTGGCGCCGGAGTGGCGCGACACGTTGTGGCTGCGGGAAGTCGAGGAGCTGAGCTACGAGGAGATTGCTCAGGTGCAGGGCTGCCCGGTGGGCACCGTGCGCTCGCGGCTGGCGAGGGCGCGGCTGGCGATGCTCGACTTCCTCGAGAAGGAGAAGGTCCATGGAAGCCTGTAGCCCCCAGTGGCAGGAGCGTCTCTCCGCGTGGTTCGACGGTGAGGTCCAGGCGCATGAACAGCAGGCGGTGGCGCACCACCTGTCCCGATGCGCGGGCTGTGCCCGGGAGGCTGCTCGCTATGCCTCGCTGCGGCAGGCGCTGAGGGCGGAGGGCGCCGCGGAGCAGCGAGTGCCGCCCGAACTGACGGAGCGTGTCACGCGGTTGGCGCCGCGCCCCAGGCCGTCCTTCCCCAGGCGAAGGCTGGCGGCGGGCCTGGCCGCGGTGCTCGCATCGGTGGGGGTTCTCTGGACGTCATGGCCCAGTGGCATGAACGAGGCGCTGGCGATGGACCTCGAGCGGCACCACCTCAAGGCCTTCTCCCGGATCGCCCCCTGTGAGTTCGAGTCCTCGGACCCGGCCGAGGTGAAGGCGTGGGTGGAGCGGGAGGTGGGCTATCCGGTGGATGTGCCGGTGGTGCCAGGCGCGACGCTGCTGGGGGCCCGTCGCTGCCGGTTGCATGGAAAGCTCTCCGCCTCGTTGCTGTACCGGCACGAGGAGGGCAAGGCGATGACGCTCTTCCTTCCCCTGCCGGGCTCGGCGGCGGCGCAGGAGGCGGCCCGCTTCGCTGGTGACGGGCCTCGGTGCACGCAAGGGCCCGTGGGCGAGCGCATCTGCGTGCTGCCCGGTGGGGGCGAGCGGGCCGCGCTGGCCGTCTCCGAGCTGGAGCCCGCGGTGCTCCTGGCCGCGCTGGCCCGCCTCTCTCCCTGAGGCGGCTGGGGCGGGGCCCTGCCGGAAGCGGCGGCCGAACCGTCCCCGCCGGCCGTTGGGGGAGGCGGGAGTGCGCGCGTCTGCGTGCCCTTGTCGCGGCCGGGCTGCCGGGCGGAAAGGGCGCTGAATCCTTCGGCCGTCGCCATGGCTCTCACCAGGCTGTACGCACTTCCCGGGGGCCAGTGGCCACCGGGGTCGCTTGGAGCCGCGCCATGAAGGTCATTTTCGTTGTCGCCGCCGCCGTGTTCATGGGTCTCTTCTTCACCGCCTGTACGCGCCCGCGTCCAGGTGACGCCGCGGTGGGGTCCGAGGCCCGCCGCAGGGTGGAGGCGGGCGCCACGCTGGTGGATGTCCGCACGCCCGAGGAGTTCGCCTCCGGTCACCTGCCCGGCGCGGTGAACATCCCGGTGGATGAACTGGCACGGCGGTTCGGAGAGCTCGGCTCGCCGCAGACGCCCCTGGTTGTCTACTGCCGCAGTGGCGCGCGCAGCGGCCGTGCCGAGCGCCTGTTGAAGGAGCAGGGGTTCCAGGACGTCTTCAATCTCGGCCCCATGTCGACGTGGCCGTGATGCGCGAGGCGTTCGAGGTGAGCCGCTGTCCGGGAACTTCGCGCGGCGCATCTCGTGTCACTTCCGCTGTCTCCTTTCACTCCTCGCAAGGTGCTCCACGATGTCCCGTCTCCTGTTCGCGCTCGGCGCGCTGCTCGTCCTGGCCTCCGGCTGTGCTTCATCCCGGCCCCCGGTCACCGCCAGCGCTCCCGCGTCCCAGCGCCAGCAGCTCACCGTCCTCTACGTGGCGGACCTGCACGCGCAACTGCGCGCCCACCCGGAGCTCTTCTGGCGCGATGGGAAGGAGCGCATCGAGATGGCGGGCGGCTTCGCCCGCGTCGCCGCCGCCATCCAACAGATTCGGGCCGAGCGTGGTGGTGACGTGCTGGTGCTCGACGCCGGCGACACGATTCAAGGCTCGGGCGCGGCTGCCCTCACCGAGGGCGGCGTCCTCATCGAACCGCTCAATGCGCTCGGGCTGGACGGCGCGGTGCCCGGCAACTGGGAGGTGGTGTATGGCCCCTCGGTGCTGCGCCAGCGCGCCCGTGAGCTGAAGCATCCGCTCTTCGCTGCCAACCTGCGTGATGCGGCCAGCGGTGAACGGCTCTTTCCGCCGTACCTGGTGAAGGAGGTGGGCGGGGTGAAGGTGGCCGTGGTGGGCTTCACGGACCCGGACGTCCCGCGCCGTCAGCCCCCGGGGTACAGCAAGGGGCTGCGCTACGACGGCCCGGAGGCGCTGCCGGAGCTGGTGCGCGAGGTGCGCGAGCGCGAGGGCGCCCAGGTGGTGCTCTTGATGTCGCACGTGGGGCTCGCCAAGGCCGTGGGGATCGCCGCCCGGGTGCCGGGCGTGGACGCCCACCTGTCCAGCGACACGCATGAGCGCACCTATGTCCCCATCGAGCAGGGCGGAAGCTGGGTGGTGGAGCCCGGCGCCTTCGGCTCCTTCCTCGGCCGGATGGACTTGTGGTTGGAGGACGGGAAGGTGGTGGACCGCCGCTGGGAGCTCATCGAGCTGACCGCGTCGCGCTTCCCCGAAGACCCGGAGATGGCGCGGCTCGTGGACGCCGCGCTCGCGCCTTATGACGAGCAGCTGTCCTCGCCGGTGGGGCACACCGACGTGACGCTCGCGCGCTACGCGGTGGTGGAGAACCCGCTGGACAACGTGCTGGCTGACGCCATCCGCGCCGCTGGCGGGACGGAGATTGGCCTCTCCAACGGCTTCCGCTTCGGCACGCCGCTGCTGCCCGGGCCCGTGCGTGAGGCGGACCTGTGGAACTTCTTTCCCATCACCAACAAGCTGAAGACGGGCAAGGTGAGTGGCCGTCAGCTTCGCGCCTTCTGGGAGCAGGAGTTGGAGAACGTTTTCGCGAAGGACCCGGAGAAGCGCTTCGGCGGGTGGCTGCCGCGCCCCTCGGGGATGACGGTGCGCTTCCGCTCGGAGGCCCCCAAGGGGCAGCGCCTCCTCGCCCTGGAGGTCGCTGGCGAGCCGGTGGTGGACGAGCGCCTCTACACCGTGACGGCCTGCGAGCGGGAAGGGGACTCGCCGGACATGCTCTGCCGCATCCCCGGCGTGCAGGATCCGCAAGTGCTCGAAGTGGACGCGCACGAGGCGGTGCGCCGCTTCCTCGCCGGCAAGCCGAGACTGCGCGAGTCGCTGGAGGGCCGCGCGGTGGGCGAGGACCTGCCGGCCGTGCTCCGCACCCAGCAGGTCCAACCGTGAGCGCGACTTCCCCCCACCGTCCCCCTGAAATGACCGCACCTCTCGCCACTTCCGACTCGATTTCCGCCGCGCCTCCGCCTGGAGGCCCCTGGCGCCGGCGGCTGCCGGGGCTCGGGCTCGCCGCTGGACTGGCGGTGGTCAGCTACGGGCTGGCCACGCTCCCCGGCCTCAAGGTGGTGGGGCCCCTCACGGTGGCCCTGCTGATTGGCATCTCACTGCGCACGGCCCTGGGGCTGGCCCCCGGCCTGATGGAGGGCACGCGCTACTCGGCGCGCACGGTGCTGCGGTTGGGCATCGTGCTGATGGGCGCGCGGCTCGACTTCGGGCTGGTGGCGAAGGTGGGCCCACGCGTGCTGCTGCTGGCCCTGGCCGTCATCGTCGGCGGCATTCTGGGCATCCGCTGGGTGACGAAGCGCTTCGGCGTGCCGGAGAAGCTGGGCACGCTGCTGGCGGTGGGGACTTCCATTTGTGGCGCAAGCGCGGTGGTGGCCGCCAGCTCCGTCACCCGCGCGGAGGAGGAGGACACCACGCTGGCGGTGGGGCTGTGCGGAATCCTGGGCACGGTGGGCGTCCTCTTCTACGTCTTCGTGGGGCCGCTGCTGGGGCTGAGCACCGCGCAGCTCGCCATCTTGTCGGGCGCCACGTTGCATGAGGTGGCGCAGGTCATGGCCGCGGCCTTCACCTGGGGCACCTCCGCCGGGGACCTGGGCACGCTGGTCAAGCTCACCCGCGTGGTGCTGCTGGCCCCCGCGCTCGTGGTGCTGGGGCTGGTCTCCGGCGCGGGCGGGCAGGTGCGCTACTCGCTGAAGGAGCCACCCATCCCCTGGTTCGTCATCGGCTTCCTCGCGGTGGGCGTGCTGGGCACGGTGGGCGTGGTGCCCGCCGCCGCCAAGGCGTGGCTCTCTACCGCCAGCGTCTTCCTCATGGTGATGGCCATGGCGGCCATGGGCCTTGGCACCCACCTGAGCATGGTCCGCCGCGCGGGCATGCGCGTCGTCTACGCGGGCCTCGTTGGCTTCGCCGCCCTGGCGCTGTCCGCCTGGGGGCTCATCCATGTGCTGTCCATCCAGTAGTCCTCGAACCACTTCGGAGTCTGTTCAGATGAATCGCTTCCTGCCGTTGCTCGTCATCGCGCTCGTCACCGCTCCCCTGGCCACGTTCGCCGCGCCGCCGTCCCAGCCCGCGAAGAAGGAAGTGCCCGCTCGCCAGGGCAAGCTCGTCTTCGTGGCCAACACGGGCTTGGAGGACATCGGGACCCTCTCCAGCTCCCTCCGACACGTGAAGAACGCCAAGGAGTCGGGCTACCTCTCGGACGTGGTGTGGCTCACCTACGGCCGCGCGGTGGTGGCGTTGGACCCGACAGTGAAGGCCGTGCCGGCGGAGGTCCGCGAGGCGGCCCAGGCGGCGAAGGCCGCTGGCGTGCGGCTGGTGGCGTGCGGCACCGCGCTGCAGAAGTTTGGCATCGACCCGAAGAAGCTCCAGCCCCAGGCCGACGTGGTGGACGACGGCGTGGCGGAGTTGTCGCGCCTGGTGGCTGAGGGCTACCAGGTCATCCGCTACTAGCGAGTCGTGGCCCCCATGGAGCGCGCGACGCGCAGGACGCGGATCGTGCTGTCGCTCTGCCTGCTGGCCCTGGCCGGCATGGCGCGGCCGGGGCGGGCCGAGGAGGTGGTGGAGGCGGGGCCGCGGCTCGAAATCAGGGAGGCGCTTCAGCTCCGAATCGACCAGGGGCTGAGCGCCTCGGGCGCCGCCGCCGTGAGCCTGCGACGTGGGCGGGTGGGGCTCCACCTGACCGGGTCACCGTGGGTGCGGGGCGGACTGGAGGTGTCGTTCGACCGGCTCATCCTCCTGCCCGGTCCGCTCCAGGGGCCGCCGCTGGCCCTCCACGAGGCCAGCGTCACCTTCACCGTGCTGCCCCAGCGCGCCTGGCTGAGCGTGGGGCTGTTCCGTCCGCAGGTGGGCCGGGAGAGCCTCACCAGCGGCTTCGAGGTGGACTCGCTGGACAAGGCCATCACACAAGGCCCCCTGCGCGAGCACCTCACCGGGACGGAGTCGGGGCGTGCGCCGGGGGTGGACG
>NZ_VHLC01000057.1:0-54645 GCF_006547355.1 Myxococcus sp. AB036A
GGCGGGTGCAGGCGTACGAGAAGGAGGCGGGAGGGGGGCGAGGGATTCTGGAGCTGCTAGGACTGCCCATTGGGCTCGTCACAGCGACACCAGGGCGCCGCTACAGCGGCGTGCGCTTCAGGTGGGTGAGTAGGCCCCAGGGGCAGTGGTGCTACCAGCCTCTGCGCATCGCTTCCCGCCGGGCCTCATCTCGTCGTGCGTCCTCGCGTTGCTGGCGGCGCCGCTCTTCCTGTCGTGCTTCCTCACGGCGTGCATCCTCGCGCTGCTGGCGGCGGAGCTCTTCCTGGCGCTGTGCCTCCTTTCCCCAGTGCACCTCGCGCCAGATGGCCGCCTCACCTTTCTCCGGTGTGCGTCGGCCAGGGGGCGGCGAACCGCTGCCACCTGCCGGAGTGCCTGCTCGCGGCAGAGGGCAGCCACTGGTCGGGAGCGTCTACGTGCTGGGACGGGCGTACCGGTCCCTGGCCTGGAGCGGGGGGCGCCGCCTCATTCAGGGAGGAGGGTCGGACGGCGTCCACGCTTGCCGTGACGATGCGGCCTCATGGAGCTTTCCCACGAGGCCGCGGTGGTCATGTTCGCGGTTGGCTGCAGCCAGCCATCCGCGACGATGCTGGGGTAGTTCCCCGTCAGGAACGTCGCCTGCATCGTGCGGTTCAGCGCCGGCAGGACGGGCTGGAGCGTGACCATTCGCCCCTGTCCCGCGAATGCCTGCCTGTTTGGCGCCGAGGGCTCGTGTGCCTCGCACAGAGCCCAGGCAAGTCCAAGACGACGCAACGTTCCATGCCCAGCGCAAACTGCTCGCACGGAAACCAGCCAATCACCGACCAAGTTGGGCCATGACTGTGTCGGTCGAGCTCAAACGGCCTGCGGTCATTATCAGCCGCATGTAGAAAGTGACCGCGGCCCCTAGCTGCGGAATTCCAACACGCTCATTCGTGCCATGAATGAGTGACTGTTCACCCGGCCCAATGGGTAGTGGGGTGAAGCGCAACACACTATCTGTGAGCGCCTGAAAATAGACCGAGTCCGTGCACGCGGAGACCAGATAGGGCACCACCAGGGTCCCGGGATTCGCCTGCTCAATGGTCGTCTTCAGCAGGTGGTAGGCCTCCCCGTCCATGTTGGACACGGTGGACGCCTCACGCGAGGGCTCCACCACCCGGACCTCGGCCTCGGAGCCCACCACCCGGAGGATGCGCTCGAACACGCCGAGCACGGTGTCCACGAAGTGCAGGCGCAGATTGAGCACCGCCCGGGCGCGTTGCGGGAGCACGTTCTCCTTCTCGCCGCAGCACACTACGGTGTGCGCCAGCGTCGTGTGGAACAGCGCGGACGAGGCGGGAATGCGCCCCAGCAGTTGCTGGAGGAAGGGACGGGTCCACCGGATGTAACGGATGAGCAGGCGCAGCACGGGGCCGGACTCTGGCCCCAGCGCTTCGAGCATCCGCTGGGTGGGCAGGTCCATCACGTTGCGAAACCTCAGTCTTCCCAGGCGTTTGAGGATGGTGAAGAGCTTGCCGATGGCGAGCCGCTTGAACGGGAGCGGCGCCGAAGCGTGCCCGCCCTCCCCCCGGGTGGAGACCTCCACCACCAGGAGCCCCTTCTCCGCCACGCCAATCACTGCGATGTCCTTGGCTACGCCCGGAAAGATCGGGCCCGCGAGCCCGCCCCCTTCGTCGCCGCTGAAGAAGAGGCGGACGCCCCGGGACGCGAGCAACTCCGCGATGCGCCGGCTGCCCTCCAGGCCGCCGTTCTCCTCGTCGTGTCCGAAGGCGAAGTGGATGGTGCGCTCCGGCTGGTGGCCGTCCTGAATGAGGCGCTCGGCGGCCTCCAGCAGTGTCACCAACGCGCCCTTCATGTCGAGCGCCCCGCGCCCCCATACCTGGTCCTCCGCGATGGCCCCAGCGAAGGGAGGATGCGACCAGTCAGGTTCGGTCCGCGGCTCCACCGGCACCACGTCCATGTGCGCCAGGAACAGGACCGGGTCGAGCGAGGTATCGGACCCCTGCCAGGTGAACAGAAGGCTGTATTCCCCCACCACCTCGCGCTTCGCCACCGCGCAGAAGGCGGGATAGGCGCTGCTCAGCCACTCCCGGAACGCGACGAGCGCGTGATGTGATTCATTGAGTTTCGCTTCGTCTGAACCCACTGGATAGGAAATGGTCCGGTGGCGGATGGCTTCCGACAGCTTCCGCGCGACCACTTGCACATCAATTTCGGGCAGGCGCATGCTGTAATGGTAGTCTTCATTAATTAAATGCACACGCCACGCAGTCAGCTCACAGGTCTTTGACGGTCCACGCAGGCGCACGCCGGACTTCTTCTGTATTCCTTTCATCCTTCCTCTGCCCCGAGGGGCGAGTCCGCGCGCGTGGGCAAGGCGTTCGAAGCGCGGCCCCCGGTCCTGTCATCCTTTGGAACGCCAGGAACCCATGACCTTCAGTTGGCCACCCGAGCAGGTGGAGCTTTAGGACCGCGCTCTCGCGTTCGCGCGAACCCAGTTCCCCGAGGCGTCAAAGTCTATCAGTCAGGTCTTGCCACGTGACTCATGGCAGCGATGTGGTGAGTTTGGATTTCTGGGACTCTCCGTCCCCACGGCACATGGCGGCCTGGGGCTGGACACGCTGACCACGGCCCGGGTGATGGAGGCCTTGGGCCGTGGCTGCGTGGACACCGAGCTGGTCTTCTCTGTCGGCGGATGAAGCAGCGGCTCGAAGCCTCGCGGCTCCTGCTGTACCAGGCGTACTGGAAGATGGACCGCGGCCAGGAAGCAGCGTTGGAGATCTCCCTGGCGAAGCTGACCATCAGCGGGGCCGCGATTCAATGCGGGCTGGACGCCATTTCACGGCGGCATGGGGTACGTGAAGGAGACGGGCGAGGGATTCTGGCGCAACTGGGACTGCCAACGGGGAGTGCAAGGCGGGCCGCGGCGCGAGGGCCAGCGCACGCCGCGTGGTGTTGAGGCTCAAGCCATCGCCAATAGGCCCAGGCCCTTGCCGCGCCCCTAGTAGGAGGGCGGCCTGGACAGGCGTGTACCCCAAGGGGGCTGCGCGCCTCCACCGGCTTGGAACACAGCTTCGCTCCTGCCCGCCACCCTCAACTGAGTCCCTATTTGGCGTATGCGCTGCTCACCACCTGTCCGCCCTCGAACCTCGCGCCCAAGCGGCTGGTCCACCTGTTCGCCCGCTCGCTGATGTTGCACCGTCGACTCGCTGGGCACCTTCCCCAAGACGTGCCCCGTGAAGCACGGCACCCGGCGCGCCTGAGCCCCCAATGGAGCCGGGGCCGGGTGCGTCCTATCCCCCGGCCTCCGCTCCACGCAGAGGCCGGGGCTTCACGCCCGTGGGCACCACGCCGGCTCCGGGCCGCCGCGTCAGGCAGGCTCGAACGCGAGCTGGCAGCAACCCGTGAGCGCCCCCTCCTCCACCTGGAGCGTGATGTGCTCGATGCCGAACTCGTCATGGAGCCGCCGCTTCACGTCGTCGAGGAAGGCGTCGTCCAGCCGCGGCTCCCGCATGACGAGGTGCGCGGTGAGCGCGGCCTCGGTGGTGCTCATGGCCCAGACGTGCAGGTCATGGACCTCGGACACCCCCGGAGTCTGAGCGAGCCGCTCGCGCACCTGACGCACGTCGATGTGTCCCGGCACCGCCTGGAGCGCGAGGTTGACGGAGTCCTTGAGCAGCCCCCACGTCCCCACGAAGATGAGGCCCGCGATGGCCAGCGTCACCACCGGGTCCAGCCACGCCCAACCCGTGTAGTAGATGAGGAGGCCCGCCAGGACGACGCCCAGCGACACGGCCGCGTCAGCGGCAAGGTGGAGGAAGGCGCCTCGGATGTTGAGGTCGCGCTCGCGGCCCTTCCAGAAGAGCAGCGCCGTGGCCGCGTTGACGACGATGCCCACGCCCGCCACCGACATGATGGTGAAGCTGGACACGGTGGTGGGCTGCCCCAGCCGTCGCACCGCCTCCCAGCCCATGCCGCCCACCGCGACCAGCAGCAGCAATGCGTTGAGCAGCGCGGCCAGGATTGTGGCGCTCCGGAAGCCGTAGGTATGGCGCTCCGTCGCCTTGCGCCGGCCCAGGACGCTCGCGCCCCATGCGAGGACGAGCCCCAGCACGTCACTCAGGTTGTGCCCCGCATCCGCCAGCAGGGCGAGCGAGCCGGACAGGATGCCATACGTGGCTTCGATGCCGACGAAGGCCAGGTTGAGACCGATGCCGAGCATGAAGGCCCGGCTGTGCGAGTCGGGCGCGGCGTGCGCGTGCGCGTGCCCGTGTCCGTGAGAGTGCGAGTGGGAGTGCGAGTGTCCCGCCATGGAGAACGGCTCCTTCGTTCCAGTTCTCCCTCCTGACGACGCGCCTGGGCCCCCGGTTACAGTCCGCCCGCCTCCTCGCAGGGGCAGTCCACGCAGCCCTTGCGGCAGCAAGTGGTTCCGCACGCCTGCTCCAGTCTCCGGCCCAGCGCCTGCCGGGCCCGGTGGAGGCGCACCTTCGCGTTGGTGTGGGTGATGCCGGCCGCCTCCGCGAACTCCGCCAGGGTCTGCCCGTCCAGGTCCACCCGCTGGAGCGCGTCGGAGTACTCCGGCTTCAGGGTGGTGGTGAGCGTGGAGACACAGGCGCAGACGGTCCGCTCCAGTTCGGCCGCGTCCTCGGTGGACAGGGGGCTCTCCTCGGCGAAGGCCCGCAGGGCGCGCCCCTGGCGCTGCTCGTGCCGGTAGCGGTCGATGAGCGCGTTGCGAAGCAGGCGGTAGAACCAGGCCACCGCTCGCTCCTCCTCACGCAGGGTGCTCCCGCGCTCCACGCTCTTGAGCAGCGCGGCCTGGAGCACCTCCTCCGCCGCCTCGACGCTCCCGACGTGGGGTGTCAGGAAGGCGAGGAAGCGCTGGCGGTTCTGGAGCAGGAGCGCGAGGACCTCGGGGGACATGGCTCCAGCCTCGCACATCGCGGTGCATCAGCGGGCGTGGACTTCCTGCGTGGGACAAGGCCACGGTGGCGGGAATGGCCCACAGCGCGTCGCCTCGCGTGTCAGAGGTCAGCCAGTCGGGGACCGGCAAGGCGTTAGATGGCACCGGCGCACCCGGCGGCAGGACGTCCTTCACCTTGTAGACGGCGCCCGGTGGCGCGCGGGCCAGGGCCTGCACTGGCACCTCCGAGGTCTCCTTCTCCGCATCCACTGCCGCCGAATCCACGGCCTCACCGCACCCCAGGCCCGCCACCCCCAGGCCAGCCAGGACTCACCAGAACCCGACGCGCATGTGCGCACTTCCTCGCCTGCCCGAAACCCGCTGACGGTGAGCCACCCGGTAGCGGGAGCGAACTGCCCTGGAGGGCAGCCCCCGGAGGAAATCCGATGCTTCGGCGCCCACCGCGGGGGGGACACCTCCCGCGCGCCCCCCGGGCCTGGAGGACATCTCAGAACAACGGATGGGGCCACCAAGGCGCGCCACACCTGGTGCGTGCTTCAGCGCGAGGAAGGGGTGATTCATCATCCCGGGCTTCACCATCCGAAAGGAACCTTGCATGAATGTCTCCCGCCTCGCCGCCTCATGGGCCGCCGCGCTCTCCCTCTCCCTCATCGCTTGCGGAGGCGGAGACGCCTCCCTGGATGTCCCCGAGGGCGAGGCGCCCGCCACCGTCGAGCAGGGCCTGGGCATTCCGCCGCATTGCCCGAACGGAGACCTCATCTACTGGGTCGAGAACGTGCAGGCCTGTACGATGAAGTGCGGTACCACGCGCAAGCCCGGGAAGCCCTCGACCCAGTACGCCGCTTGTCAGTCCAACATGACGGGCACGCGCACGCTCATCAACGTCCAGTACTGCCTCCCTGACTGCGAAATCGTCATCGATTAGGTCTCTCACCAGGACGGCACGCGTCAGACCCTCGCCATGAAATGTCCGCTCTGACGCCGCCTGGCGAGGCATTACGAGCGCCTCGCGGGCTTCCCGGAGAACCGGGGCATCGTTGGTGACGCCGTGTGCGTCTTCAATCCCGTCTTCGGCCGGGGCATGTTCGTGGCGGCCGGGGGCGCGGCGCTCGTGCGCGGCGAGACGACGGCGAGCGGTCCGGTTCGAGGAGCCGGACCGCATCGACGGGCGTCGTTGGTGTGCTCGCTACTTCGAGCAGACCGTCACCTTGAACTCATCTTCGATCCCCGAGGCATAGGAGAGCGGGGCATAGGCCCCTCCTCCCTTGTAGGTCCCCGAGAAGCCTACGTCGTCGTAGAGCCGGCAGAACCCGCCGTCGCTCGCGACGCGCACGAGCGCCGCGCCACGGGTCGACTGCGCGAGCGGGATGCCGAGGTCGTTCTTTTCGACCATCGTCGTGCCGGAGGTGCGGAGCTTCACCAGCGTACCGCCGAAGGACTTGACCTGCCTGGAGACCGAGCCATTGAGCTTCGCGTCGTTCGTCGACCAGGCCTTGGGGAAGCGATCAACCCGGCCCGCGGCGGTCAGTACCTCCTTGAACTTCTTCGCCTGGGCCTCGAGCGGCTTGAAGTGATCGGCGCCGATGGTCACGCTCGCCGAAGCGGTGAGTTCGGCGAACTCGCTGGCGACCTGCTTGGCGTGCGCGGTGGGATCCTTGAAGCGCGCGAGCCAGACGTTGGAGAGCGCGCCATCCTGCTCGAGCGCGGTGAGCGCCTCCTGGTCGACCTTGAGGCGCGCCTTTGCCGCGAGTGACACGTAGGTTTCAGCAATCTTCTGATGGTTCCCGGCGAGCTCACAGACCACCTTCGGCTGCTTCGCGCGCCCTTCGTCCTCGTAGTACTTCTGAATCGTCGGGTACTGGCGGTCTTCGCACTCCTTGGCGAGGGCGGAGACCGCGAGGATCGCCCCCATGTCCTCCCGGACATGCCCGAGCGCGCCTCGCACCTGTCCGTCGCGGGCCATGAGCCCAGCTTGGATGGCGGCGCCGTGGCGATCACCGATGGTCGTGAACCGGGCGCGGCGCTCCAGGTCGAGCTGCATCTCGCCGTGGGCCGCGTTCACCGCCTCGCTCGCGTTCTTCCACTTCGCGGTGGACTCCGAGAAGAAGGTCTCGAAGCTCGAGGTGTCCCAGTCCTTGTCCCTCTCCTTGATGCGAGCGATGCGGGTCTCGACGTCATCGAGCATCTTCGCGATCTCGTCGAGAATGTTGGGGTCCTTCTAGTCCGACCTCTCGAACTTCTTGGTGATGCTCTTCATCTTGACTTCGACCGTCTGGATGTCGGCCTTGGCGGGGCTCTTGTTCGCACCCGAAGGCGCGGCGAACGCCGTGCTGGCCGTCGCCAGGTGCATGACGGCAGCAAGAAGAAGTGCGGCGCGCGCGCTTCGGCTGGCGTTGCGCTGCTCGGAAGAGGGACGGAAGTTGGATCGCTCAAGCGACTGGGTCGACAAGTAGGGACTCCTGAGGGCTGGGATGGCGAGGGGCCCGGGGCAGCGAACCAGCGCTTTCGCGCCCACCTCGTCGCTGTGGCCCCTGAGTGAGAAGCTCGGCTCGTCGGCTGTACGGAGCACGCACGCCCCCGGGAGGTCAGTCGAACGGGCTCTGCGCATAGAGCCGCGTGCTTGCCTATCCGCACGCTCCGCCGCTCCCCGTTCGGGATGATCTCGTCACCGCACGCGGTTCGCACCGCCCATGACGCTCCCAAACTTCTTCAGAGCTTCGTTCATCTCCGCGCTTGTCATTGGCACCGCCGCTCCGGCGCTCGCCGCCCCGGCCACTGCTCCCGCTCCCGTGGCGGAGGTCGGTCCGAACGGAGTGGGGATGCTGTTCCCCTCCGAGCCCTCCGGCAGCAGCTTCCACCTCGGCGACGGTGACCCCACCGACTCCGAGCCATTCTTCGACATGGAAGGCGACGAGGCCACGCCCGGCCTCGAATCCGGCGTCCCCTATTGGTCGACCACCGGCCACCGCGTCACGTACGCGAGCGGCAAGCCCGCCGGAAAGACGGTGCGGCTCCACCTCCGTCCCGGCGGCGGCGAGCAGTCCTTCACCTGGCGTGACGGCGCCCTCGAGAACGGCTTCATCGGCAGCCCCGACGATCTCCTGAACTTCGAGGCCACCGTCTACGTGCGCGTCCACGAGGACAACGGCACGCACCACTCCATGTCTTGGAAGATGCGCGGCGGCCAGCACACGAAGCCCGAGGTAGCGCGCTCGAGCTGCGTCGGCATGGACGTCCCGTTCGGCGGCGCCTCGCCCCAGGCCTACCGCGAGCTCGACCACCCGACCTACGACCACCTCTCGCTCACGCCCCACTTCGACTACCAGTTGCAGGAAGGCCGCTGGCTCGGCGTGAAGGTGGTCTCGTATCTGGTCGAGGGTGGCACCCGGAACCTGCTGTTCCTCGACACCAATCCCTTCGACGCCTCCGGCACGCCGCGTAACGAGTTCCGTCTCTTCACCGAATGGCACGACCGCGACGGCGAGAGCACCGGTCACTACAATCGGGCGGCCACGTGGGCCGGCTGGGAGACGACGTTCCGCGTGGACGGCTGGCGGCGGGTCGACTTCGCCTACCCCTCGGCACGCGAGATTGTGCCGCCGACCCCGTAAGCGCCCTGGCGCTACGCGCGCTCGCGGTCGCGGGGCTGCTTGCCCCAGTCGATCGCGAGCGCGACGCGTCCGGCCGGAGGCGAAGCGACCGATTCGCGATATGCGCTCGGCAGAGAAGTGACAAAAACAATCACCTCTCATGTTGCGGCAAGCCATCGGTGATGCCGTAGGAGTCGCCCTTCTCTTCGACGAAGATGTGCATTTCCATCGTCGTGTTCGTGGGTCCCTCGAAGGCGCCCATCGCGATGCCGAGCCAGTCGTGCATGTGCGTGTCGCGCGGGGCCCAGAAGAGGGAGGCCCCGCACGTGCGCCAACTGCCCGCGGCCGACGCTGGCGTGGGCTCCTCGCGAGGCGTGAACCGCATTGAGCGAGCGGGCCGACGAGTCAGGCAGCCGCTTCTGAAGGCCCTCGTGAGTCGGCCGCTCCAGCGCCGCGCGGAACTTCGAGCCTGTCGACGCCTCACGCCATGAACAGCGTCACGACAGACGGGGTGTGGCCGGCCGGTGCCGGGCCGAGGGATGCAACGTCCAGGGCCCGGCGATACCAGCCAACCCACCTCGCATCGTCTGCTTGGAGGCCACGGGCCGCGCGGCCCGTGTGCTCCACGGCGACACCGCATTCCGGAGTCCTTGGACGTGAGCACAAGCAAGGGAACATCCCGGCGGGCACGCCTGACCCAGGCAGAGGTCGCGGGCCCCGGTCCGAAGTCCCCGGAAACGCGCGGGATGCCCACTCCGCCGTCTCAGCGAGCCCCGAGACCAGCGCGTCACCAGCGCGAGCCGGGTGAAGGTCAGCAGGAACGCCGATGGTCCCGCGACGTGACGGAGCGAAGCAACGCGCTCGACCTCGAAGAGGGAGTCTTCACGCGGAACCCGAAAGACATGGCCCGCTCACTGAAACGCTCGGCGGAACAAAGCAGCCGGCGGAAGGCTTCACCCTTCCAGTCCGCCATGTCGATGCTCACGTTCTTCGAAAACCGAGCGGGCCGCGGCCTGACGCCGGAAAGGCGGCAGGCCCTTGAGCAAGCCAAGGATGAGCTCCGGAGACTCTACGGCCGGCCGACGAAGGGCACACCACCCGCCTGATGCGATGCCATGTCCTATCTCAAGGCTGAGGAGGTGGCGCCGGTGCTTGCCCAGGTCCCTCCCGAGTGGCGGTGCCTGTGCGCCACGGCCGTCGATACCGGAATGAGGCGGGGCGAACTCGTGGCTCTTTAGAAGGGGGACGTAGACCCTGGGCAGGAGGAAACCCTCGTCACGAGGAGTTGGGAGGCGGGCACCACGAGCTGCGGCCCTTCCTCGTCCAGGCGATGCGAGAGAGCCCCTCGGGGCTGGTGTTCCCTCGCCTGGATGGCTCGATGCGCTCCCGAACGTGGACCTTGCCGCGCTGCTCCGGTCAGCGATGAACCGGGTCCAGCTTGTCGAGGGGGGGCCACAAGTGCCGCCGCTGTGGACACGTCGAGCACGCTCCCAAGGCTGACGTGCGCCGCTGGCGGTGGTGCAGCGCATCAGCGGGCACTCCTCGCCCACCGTTACGGCTGGCGTCTACGGCCACCTTGACGTCGCGGACATGCGCGCGGGCCTGGAGCAGCTCCGCTTCCGACCCGCCGAGGAGCCCCTTGCAGCGGTGCTCCTGCTGGCCGTGTCGGGATTTCGCCAGGGATCTGGATTGCCTCGCCGAGGGCTGGCGCCATGGGACTCGCCCGACTCACTCACTCCTGCTTCGGTTCGGGCGACTCCCACGTGAAGTGCACGGAAGGGGCTTTCACCGCCTTCGCATCCTTCATCAGGAAGCCCTCTTCCCGCTGGGCCGCGCGCTTGAGCGCTGGCCGCAGTTCCGCGGGGATGGTCAACAGCACGCCCACCACGAAGCTCCGCCCCCGGCACGCCTCGGCGGCGTAGCCGAACGAGATGCGCACGGCGACCTTGTTGCCCTCGATGTGGTGGAACGCGACCGAGCGCTTAACGGACTCGAGCCCACCGGAGTCGAAGCCCACGCAGTCCTCGCCGGGCTCCAGGCTCTGCATCAGCGCCTCCACCGTCCTGGCGTTCTTGAATGCCGCCTCATCATGGATGTGCTTGCGGATGAAGCGGTCGGCCTTGAGCGCCGCGACCACGTCCTTCTCGGGAAACACGC
Organism: Myxococcus sp. AB036A; assembly: GCF_006547355.1. Classification (NCBI taxonomy): domain Bacteria; kingdom Pseudomonadati; phylum Myxococcota; class Myxococcia; order Myxococcales; family Myxococcaceae; genus Myxococcus; species Myxococcus sp. AB036A. The sequence continues at coordinate 10,669 of NZ_VHLC01000057.1, forward strand.
TCAGCAGCGAGAAGGCACCCTTGGGCTTCGTCACGTCCTCGGTGACGTAGGACGTGCTCGCGTACGGGTGCGCGCCCCCGGTGAAGCCCGAGTCCGAATTCTCGTAGCTCACCCAGGGGCCCACCACGGACAGCACCTTGATGGACTGGGAGCCCTCCCAGCCGAACGTGTTGGTGCCCTCCTCGGCCTTGAAGTTGGAGAGGAAGTCTGCCTGGCGTGACTGCAGGCCGAACACCTCCTTGCCATCGCGCAGGGCGCGTAGGTCCTTCGCGGACATCTCGAACGTGACGTCCGCTCCTGTCACCTTCCACTTGAGCGGCTGGGCAGGAGCCGCGAGCAGTGCCACCATCAACAGGGCGCTCATGTGCATGCGCGCCATTCTGCCCGGATTCCGCTCTGGGGTCAGGCGCTTCCCGAAGCGGAAGCGGAGGATGCGAGCATGGCACCCCGGGGCGGGGCAGGGGCCGAGGAAGGAGAGGACACCGCGAGTGCCGCGGGGGCAGGGCTGAGGTGGCCCGCCTGTGTGGGCGCTACTTGCCCGCGTCCTTCGCCACGTCCTTGGCATCCTCGACGGGTGGGGCCTTGGGGAACGCCAGGTAGCCCTTCTCCGTGTACCAGGCCATGACCTGCACCTTCAGCCGGCCCGCCTTCACCATCGGGTCTTGCTCGGCGAGCTGCTTCGCCTCCGCCTTGGTGGCGGTGCGGTAGATGCACGCGCCGCGCATGCCCACGTCGTCCTGCTCATCGAAGGGGCCCGCGAGCACCATCTTGCCGCTCTCCCCCATGCGCGTGAGGTGCGCGAGGTGCTCTTTCTGTAACTGCGCCAGCTCGGCCTCCGGCAGCTTCTTGGCGCCAGGCACGCGATCGAGTAGGACGAGGTAGTGCCTGTCGAACTCGAACTTCTTCGCGGCGGGCTGGGCTGGTGCGGCGCCGAGGGTGAGCAGGAGCAGGGCGGTCGTGAGCGTCATGGTGAGGGTCCTAGGGAAGCAGGTGCGGGGAACCCTAGAGGCAGCGGCTGACGCGGCGCCACTTTCCGGTTGATGAGAGAAGGGCAATCCCACCACCCCGAGGTGACGATGAAGGTGACGCTGAGCAGCGTGCTCGTGGACGAGCAGGCCAAGGCACTCGCGTTCCATGCGGACGTGCTCGGCTTCGTGATGAAGCTGGACCTCCCGGCGGGCGAGTACCCGGCTGAGCACGTCACGCCATCGTTATCAACGCGGCGCTGACGGCGCAGCACCTGCGCGAGCGCGGCCGCGCGCGTGGCGGTGCTGGACGTGGACTGCCACCACGGCAATGGCACCCAGGACATCTTCTGGGAGCACGCCGACGTGCTCGTTGTCTCGCTGCACGGCACGTCGGAGACGGAGTACCTCAACTTCCTCGGCTACGCCGACCAGCGCGGAGCCGGCGCCGGCGAGGGCGTCACCCACAACTTTCCGCTGCCGCGCGGAACCACCTGGGCGCAGTACAGCGCCGCGCTCGACTCCGCGCTGGACGCCGTGGACCGCTTCGGCCCGGATGCGCTGGTGGTGTCGCTGGGCGTGGATACCTACGTGGGAGACCCCATCAGCACCTTCGCGCTCGAGCGCGAGCACTCCCCCCTCATGGGCCGGCGCCTCGCGCACCTGCGGCTGCCCACGGTGTTCGTGCGGGAGGGCGGCTACGCTGTGGAGGACCTCGGCCTCAACGTGGCCGGCGTGCTCGGGGGCTTCGACGCCGGACGCTGAAGGTGGGCGTAGGCACGCTACTCCCGGACGGGCTCGGCGGGCTGCTCGCTGCGCCGGTGCCGCGCGTAGAGCGTGTCGCGCCAGGCGACGATGTCCGGATAGCGCGTGCACAGCTGCGGGTGGACGCCTGCCGCGCGCGTGGCGGGGCCTACCGCGAGGTGCCCGCCGTCCACGGGTGACACGAACTGCAGCGTCACCGCCATCGCGAGGTCCGCGTAGGTGAGGCGGTTCGCGACGAGGTGGCGCTTGCCGCCCGCGAGCGCACGCTGCAGCGCCTCCAACTCGAATACCAGCGTGGCCTCCGCCGCCTTGCTGTCCGGCATCCCGTACTTCCTGCGCAGGAAGGCCATGGCGAAGTCCACCGCGGGCACCGAGAGCTGGCGCACGAAGCCAGGGAAGGCGGGTGGTTGCTGCTCCAGCTTCGCGGCGCGGTCGTTCGCGAGCCGGTCGAGGTATCGCACCCGCGCCGCGCCGAGCGCGGCCTCGCTGCGGGCGTTCCAGGCGGCGATCTCCTCGGCGTGCTCGGCCGGAAAGAGCGTGGGCGCGCTGCCGTGCGCGTCCGCGTAGCGAGCGATGTGGAAGGAGTCGATGAGCGGCCCCTCGGGCGTGAGCAGCATGGGCGTGCTCACGCGGCCCTTCAGCCGCCGCGCCCGCAGCCGCAGCGAGAGTTCGCCGATGAGCGGGTAGTGCTCGCGGTACGCATACGCGAGGCGGTGGTGGTCCAGCGCCCAGCGGGCCTTTTCGGACCAGGGAGAAGCGGCTTCGCCAATCAGGGTCCACGTCATTGCTGCGCCTCCGTGCGCAGCTGTTGCTGCAGGAAGGTGCGCCAGTCTTCGATGAGCTGCGGTGAAAAGTCGTGGCCGAGGTCGGGGTAGACCTTCACGTCGATAGGGACACCAGCTGCCTTCAGTGCGTCCACGCGCGCCGCGGTCTGCGGGGCAGTGGTGATGGGGTCGACTTCGCCTTGCAGCACCCACACGCGCCGCGTGGCCGGTGCATCGGGCGTGGGGTCTCCGAGCAAGCGCGAGCCCATGGGCACCGCGACATCCACCTGCCCGGGGTGGCGCAGCGCGAGCGCCCAGGCAAGGTCTCCGCCGTAGGAGAAGCCCGTCACGGCGACGCGGCGGATGCGGGGGTGGGCGGCGCGCAGCTCGCGGATGAGCTCTGCGAGCCGCGCGGCCATCTGCTCCACGTCGGCGGTCTTCTCCGCGGTCGTCTTCTGCTCGTGGCCGGCGGCGAACCAGGTGAAGCCCTCCCTGCGCGGGTGCGGGCCGCGCGGCAGCACGACGCGGGTCGGGGTGCGCCAGTCCTCGAGCAGCGGTCTCCAGAACCCGGGTGTGGACCCGGAGTAGTGCAGCGCGACGAGCATCGACTCGGGCTCGCCTGCTCCGACGGTGTAGGTCTCGTAGGTGAGCGCGGGTGCAGCAACCGGCGCCTCGCGGGGCGCCTGGGGCGGGTGGGCACACGCGAGACAGAGCGCAGGCAACATCCGGAGCACGGCGAGATGCAGGGGCTTCATCATCAGACCTCCGACAGCGGAAGGGGAGACGCGGCGCTCACTGACTCTGCGGGCGTTTCTCGCTTGCCTGCACGCGCAAGGGAAGCTGGTTCTGGCGCGGCGGCAGCGGGCACAGGCTGTAGGCGGAGAAGGTGCAAGTGGGGTCGTAGGCCCGGTTGTAGTCCAGCACCACCGGGCCCCTACGGTCTCGCGCACCGCGCCATTGGTCTCGTTGCGGTGGGCCTCGTCGCCTCCTGCATCGCCGCGAGCCGGTGTTTGCGCCCGCCGCACCGTCAGCCGCTCGCGTGCCACCAATTCGCCCTGGAGGCGGAACACCTCGTCCAGGCGCACGGCCAGCGTCCGGTGGGGGCGCACGTTCTCGCCGAGCCGGACGGCTCCTCGGGCTCCCCGGCGACCACAACTCGGCCCGGCACCGCGAATGCGTGAATCCTCGGGCCTGCGTCACCCCGTGAAGACGCCCCAGCAGATGTCGTTCCGCGTCCGCTGGTCTTCGAGGACCAGCTCACGGAGGGTGGCGGGGAGCCGTTCCCGCTGCCATCCGAGCTCCTGCAGACGGGCCCCTTCTGCGTTACCCACGGCGACCGACGCGGCGGCGGCCCGGATGGCGTACGCCGCCGCGCCCAAGTAGTGCGCAGCGACGTGGGCGACGGCCACCGCCTGGCCTGCCGCGAGAGCCGCGAACCTGGCCGGGTCCGGCAACCCACGAGCCGCGGCGTTGGCCACGAACGCGGTTTGGTGGGCGTCACGCATCCTCACTTCGCCCCTGATCCACGCCCGTCCCACGGCGATGGCGTCACGGGGGCGCGCGTCTTCAGGGCGCGCGTTCTCGAAGAAGGGCAGGACGTGCTCCGCGCAGAGGGCAGCCCACTCCGCGAGCAGGTGGTGGTCCTCGTCGGTCAGGCTCCCGCCACGACGAATCGTGATCAACCTGGGGTCTCGCTCTTTCGGCAGGATCGGCATCGCCAGATTCTCGCCCAGCCTCCTCGTCGACGCGATGGGGTCGGCGATGGGCGGCACGACAGGGACCTCCTGTCGCGCCGTGTTCCCCCACGCGGACGAGGAGGAGGCGAGGAGGGGGCGCCAGGAGGCGGCGAGGCAGGAGCCGAGGATGGACAGGACGCCGCGAGTGGACTTTCGCGGGGCTGCTCAAGCAGGAGATTCGCAGTGGACCTGTTCGCCTGCGCCAGCGAGTCCATCGTTCCTTCGTTGGTGCCGATGAAGAACGTGTCCCGGGTGGCCGTCGCGGGATAGACCGTGCCCGCGCCGTTGTAGGCCACCGTCCAGCCCTGCCCGAACCCATCTGTCATCTGGAGCGACAACCCCGAGCCCGTGTCCGTGTTCAGCCCCGTGTGCGTTGGCGAGTGCGTCGAGCCCCCATCAGGAGCATGAGCGCTCCTAGGAGTGGCACCGAGGAGGTGGTGGTGCAGCCAGACTTGGACGGAGCGCCGCCATCGCCGTCAGGGGTGCTGGCACCAGCGTCCGGGACACCCACACCCCCGTCAGCCTCCAACACACCACCATCGCCGGACGGGACGCCGCCACCACCATCCGGGACGCCGCCACCACCATCCGGGACGTCGCCACCACCATCCGGGACGCCGCCATCCGTTGAGATGACGCACCCGGGGGTTGGCAGCCCTCGAGGGTAGGTCTCGCAGATGCCTTGGAGCGTACCAGGGTCGATGATGCGCTTCTGCGTATCGCCCCATGGCAGGACGCGAGACATCGTGGAATCGGTGCGTGTCAGCAGGGCGAACCCCAGCCCCTCGCCGATGGAGCGTGTCACCAGGCTCTGGACATCTCCGATGACGCAGCCGGGCTCGATGACTCCCTGGTCGCAGGGGGGACCATCCAGCGTGGTGAGCATGCCATTGCTGTTGTTGAGGCTGATCTCGGTGCCGAGAATCTCACCGGTGGACAGCTGGAAATAGCTCGTCTCCTCGACGACGTCCCTTGGCGCGAAGGGCCAACAGTCATACTTGTCGGGACAGGATTCATTCTGCCAGCAGGCATCGTCATCGGGGACGATGTCCGGGCAGTTCACCTGGCGGAAGGTCACCAGCATCTTCCCGTCGAGAGGTCGCGGTGCGGGATGGGGCACATCCTCGCCGGGTGTGAACACCAAGTCCGAGCAACTGGCCACGGCCTGGTTCCAGGTGTTGAACGCGGCGGTGACTGCGGCCCTTTCTTCAGCGGTCGGGGGGCCACCCGAGGTGGTCATCGCATAGGTCACGGTCCTGTCGCCGCGGCACAATTCCAGCCCTTCGTATCGTGTACGTTCGTATGGCTGTGCCCGCGCGTTGGTCACACCGACGAGGACGACGAGAGGAATGAGAAGAAAAAATCTGGCAGGGGTCATGTCCGGAAAATCATAGACGGTGCGGGTGATACGCCGCGAGTTCCGGCTCAGGTCGAACAAAGCGGCAGTGGATTCGGCGCACCAGGTGATTGTCGCCCAACCCCTCACCAACCTGCCTCCGGGCGCCGAGCGCCTGTTGGCACTGGTGGACCGGGTGACCATCCGCGCCCTACGGCATGACCGAGTAATTCATCAAGGCGCTGGCCGCTCACGTCTGCGAGCCAGCGAAACTGGCGTGGCATCCCATCGGGTATCCGCGCACGTTCAGGCTCAGCGCGACTGGCTATGAGGAGTACCTGTCCCAAGAGGAGGAGTTGCGGTGGCTTCGCGCACGTGTCGCGCAAATTCCTGGAAGCGATGATGCCTGGCTTGACTTCGCGCCCTGAACCGCTTGTCGCCCGAGGCCTGGTGGCCCGCGACAGAGTTGGTGTGGCTGCGAGCGCAGGAAGGGAAGTACGCGGAAGCAGAGCCCTTGGCGAAGGTGGGGCGAAGGTGGGGCGACGCTTCGCACCCGAGAATCCCTATGCGCTCGAGTCCTCGGCCCTGGTGGCCTTCCATCAGGGCCATTGCCAGGAAGCGGTCGCGGACCAACAGCAAGCGGTGGCGAAGGTCCCCAAGGCATGGCCCGAGGAAGAGCGAGCGCGGTTCAAGCAGGCGCTGAATGCGTATCAGCGTGGGTGCTCGTCCGAGGCGGCTCCGGCGGCCCCATTGAATAGGTAGCGCGCCAGGCATGCGTGTCCCGGTGCTCATGCCGGTGGAGGTTCAAGTGCTGTTGTCTCTGGTCGACTGAAGGACATTGGTCGGGATGTAGAGGGTTTGTATTTCTTGTTTTGCTGGTATTTCGTGCTAACTCATGCCCCTCCATCTGGAGGTGGTTCCATGAGGAAGTTCCCTCGCATTCTGGCGCTCACGGTGGTGTGCGTCCTCTCTGCGTTTGCATCCGGCTGTGGCGACGAGCGTATCGACACGCCGCTCGCGGAGGAGGCCCCGGTAGGCACCGCCGACGCGTCGCTCGCGTGCAGCACTCGCATCACCTACGGCGAGCGGTGGATCCGCCCCTCGGGGCACACCGCGCAGTACGACATCGCGAGTGGTTTGGTGACGTGGGATGGCACCTGCATCAACGAGGGCAGCAACTCGTATGCGGTGCTCTCAAACGGCTGGCGGCCGTACTTCACCGGCAACAACGCCTGTGTCATGGCGCTCGACACGGACTGTGCCGGGGCTACCGCGTGCTCGACGCGCGTCACCTATGCTGCGTCGTGGCTGCATCCGTCGGGACACACCGCGCAGTACGACGACGTGAGCGGGCGCGTGTTCTGGGATCGGGCCTGCACGAACGAGGGCAGCAACTCGTACGCGGTGCTCTCCAACGGGTGGAGGCCGTACTTCAGCGGCACGGGCGCGTGCGGCATGTCCTTCCGCTACACGGGGTGCGGCGGCCTGTACCGGAACCCGGTGGTCCCCGTGGATTGCGCGGACCCCGGCGTCATCCGTGATGGGACGCGGTACGTCGCCGCGTGCACGTCCGGCGGTGCGGCGAATGCGTTCCCCCTGCGCACGTCGACGGACCTGGTGACGTGGACGAGCGCGGGCTCCATCTTCCCGTCGGCGTCGAAGCCCACCTGGGCGACGGGCGACTTCTGGGCGCCGGAAATCCACAAGGTGGGGACGCGTTACATCGCTTACTTCACCGCGCGGCACTCGAACGGGAAGCTGTCCATCGGCGCGGCGACGTCGGCGAGCGCGCTCGGGCCCTTCACGGACATCGGCCGGCCGCTCGTGCATGACACCGCGATGGGAATGATTGACGCCACCTTCTTCACGAGCACCACCGGGGCACCCTACCTGGTGTGGAAGGCGGACGGCAATGCGGTGGGACGGCCGACGCCCATCTACGGGCAGGCGCTGTCAGCGGATGGTCTGTCGCTGGTGGGCTCGCGCCAGACGCTCATCAGCAACAACCTCTCGTGGGAGGGCGGCGTCGTCGAGGCGCCATGGGTCGTCGCTCGGGGAGGCTACTACTACCTCTTCTATAGCGGTAACGCGTACTACAACAGCACCTATGCCGTGGGCGTCGCGCGGGCGACGAGCCCGCTGGGCCCGTACACCAAGCTGGGCTCGCCGATTCTCAAGACGGGTGGCGGCTGGGTGGGGCCGGGACACAACTCCGTCGTCACTGGGCCGCGCGGTGACATGTACATGGTCTACCACGCGTGGAACAGCGCCCACACGGCGCGGGTGATGCTCGTGGATGCAATCACGTGGCCCAATGGCTGGCCCTCGGTTCCGTCCGCGCCGTCGGCGAGCTCGCGGCCCATGCCGTAGCGGCTTCGCTGTGACGACGGCCTCCGCGCCGCGGCCTCATGCGCCACGGCGCGGAGGTGCGCGGCGGCGGGGGAGGGCGGTTTGCCCGCAGAAGGCAATCGACAGCTCCGCATGGTTCGAGGCACCTCGCAGCTCGCGGAAGACCACGCCCTTCGGTTGAAGCATCCGGGCGGACATCGGCGTCATCGTGAGCCGGAGTCTCTCTTCCACCATCCGAAGCTCAGTCGGTCGGCTCCTGCCCCGGCGGGATGAAGACAGGGAGCACCTGGCCTTCCAGCCAGGCGTCCATCATCCGGTTCTCAAGCAACTTCCCGACGACGTGGTAGCGCGACACCATCGCGGGGGAGGTGAGCGCGTCCTCGCAGACGACCGTGGCTTCGCCCAGGTAGGACGCGTGACACATCCACACCCGCGCGCTGTCGTTCCAGAGGAACCCGACGTGGTAGTCGAGCCCGACGACGTAGAGCCCCTCACCGGCGCGCCTCACACGGTCGACAACCCCGGACACGGGACGGTTGCGAAACCTCCAGATTTTCTTCGGAGGTGCCAGCGCCTTCACGATGTACTCGGCGTGCTGCTGGGCCATCTGCGTACGCTCGACGCGGAAGCCGGCGTCTCGCAGCACCGTGGAGACGAAGTAACCACAGGCGATGCTCCCTGTGCGTGGCGTCTGGCTGTCGCCGTAGAACTCCCACGGTGTGCCGTACCAGGCCGGCATCAGGTGTCGGGTGATGGCATCGAGTACGGTTGCGCGGGCCTCGTCACGCAAGGCCATGCGCTCGGCGCCGGGCTGGTGCCACCGCGTGCTGAAGGCGTGTCGTCGGGACTCCAACTCGGAGACCACCTCGGCATAGGCCCGCTCTGGGAGGGGGGCGTCGCGCTCCGCGTCGACAGAGGCAAGGGTGAGGAGCAGCAGGATGGGAACCATGCACCGGTGGACGCCTGGACACGCGCGAAGGTTCCTATCGCGGTGGGCGGCCTGCGGCTGGCCTAACCGCTCAGGGGGGGCGCGCTCGCGGGCCGACTGGGCCAGGGGAAGGGGCGGCCCTTATTGGAGGTCGCCGGAGAGATGGCCCCTTTCAGATGAAAGCGGCGTCGCCGCGCGACAGAGGCCATGGTTCGGTGGGGAGCAGATGCCTGTCTCCGTCAGCTGCCGCGCCCCTCGTGGGCGGGCGGCCTGGACAGGCGTGTCCCCAAGGGGCTGCGCAACCTCTCGACCGGACTGGGACACAGCTCGGCCGCCACCGTTGGCGGCCCTCCTCGTCTCTCTGCTCCAGGTAGCCACCCCATGCTCTCAACGAAGGTCGCGTTGGCCGAACAAATGGCCACGTTCGCTCTCGGCACGGTTGCGGTTTCACGCGGCCTTGTCGACGCAGCCACGGAAGTAGTCGCCGTCAGGAAGTTGGGTGGAATGCGCATCGGCGCATCGGCTACGTTGCGCCCTTTCGACGTAACGAAAGGCGTGCAGGAAGCTTCGCGAGGGGGCGACGGTTGCTTGCCGGATCTGCCGCTGAAAGGAGCTGGAGATGGAGTGCAACGACGAGAAGGGGTTCTTTTCCTGGGTCACCCGCCTGGTGCGCGACCATCGCGGCGCGCTCGCGGCGGTGGCTCGAAACGAGGGCCTGCTCGCAGACGACGCGCTCGACGCGGTCCAGGACGCCTTCGCGACCTTCCTCGGCCTGCCCCACGCGCGGAAGCTCGCGTACGAGGAGGACGACAGCCGCAACCTCCTCGCGATCCTCGTGCGCAACCACTCGCGGAACAAGCGGCGGCGCCACGAACTCGCACGGCCGCATCTCAGCGACCGTGAAGTGGTCGAGAGCCTGGCCGACGATCGGGAGAGCGTCGATTCGCTCATCGAGCATGCCGAGGCGCATGTGCTCGCCTTCCAATGCGTGGAGAAGCTCGCCGCGGTGCAGCGCCAGGTGGTGACGCTGCGCCTGCTCGAGGAGCAGCCGGGCGTCCGTGTGGCGGATCTCCTGGGCACCACACCTGGAAACGTCGCCGTGCTCCTGCACCGCGCGAAGCGTGAGCTCCGCGCGTGCATGGAGGAGTAGCGCTCTCAGGCGGCGGCGCGGTGGAGCCGCTCGGCCGGCTGCGGCTTGCGCTGCGCCAGCCAGACCCGCGCGGAATCGGCCATGGTGACGATGGCGGCGCCAATCATGATTGCATCCTTGACCACCAGCCGCCCGCGGCCGCTCAGCCACGGAAAGCCGTGGTGGGCGTCGCCGAGCGCCGGCACCCAGCTCTCAGGTGTGGTGACGAGAAAAGAGAGCGTCACTACCGACATGCCGATCACGAGGGCGCTGCCGATGGCGCCGAGCTCCGGGCGCCACCAATGGGCGGCGATGAGCAGGCCGAAGAGCACGATCACGCCACCGAGCAGGTAGGAGAACCCATAGGTCCCGTTCGCCTCGTGCCACGCGCGGTTGGCGGGAACGAGCGCGCCTTCGGCATTCATATGCTGCCGGTATTCGGGGGCGTCGTATGCATAGACGAAGCTCATGACCGGGCTGTTGGCCACGAAGGGGACGATGCCGTCGGCTTCGTATTCGGCGACCTTGAGCGAGCCAATCCAGACGAGGACGACGATCAGGCCGGCGCGAAGGACGTTCATTCCGATGCGGTCGGCACGGGCGGCGAGGCGGAGGAGCGACTCGATACGGGACAAGGATGGATCTCCTGCTGTGGGAAGCGCCCGAGCCCACGGTTTCGGACTCGAACGCTTGCGCTATGCCGTCATGAGGTTTCGTCCCGCCCGGGCATTACACGGAGCATTCAAAAGGCGAGCGCGGCGACGAGCAGCGCGCCGGCAACCAGCGCCGACCAGCGCCGCGTCTGTGTCCGGGGGAGCTCCTTCGTGGGCGCGAGCGCCTGTTCGCCTGGAGGAACGCTGCGCGCGCTGCGGGCGACGAAGATCGGCTGCCAGCGCGGCTCCTTGCGGCGCGCAAACTGTTCGAGCGGCGCGAGCACCTGGGGTGGGCGCGGTCTCCCGGGGAGGTGCCATGCATCAGGCCCTGCACGCGGAGGACGACGAGGTGCGCGAGGCGATGGTCCGTATCGCCGAGGACGAGACCCGGCACGCAGACCTGTCCTGGGCCATCGACCGTTGGGCGGTAGAGCGACTGCCGTCCGCCGAGCAGGAGGCGGTGCGCGCGGCACGTCGGCGGGCGGTGGATGCGCTGCGTGAAGAGGTCTCCGCGCCGACTGATGCGGCGCTTCTGCGGGCGCTCGGGCTGCCCGAACCGGAGGCCGCCGTCGCGATGGTGGACCTGCTCTCGCGGGAGCTCTGGAATTGAGGCGTCGGGCCTGCCCCTGATGCGGCCACGGAGTCGAGGTTTGCTCAGGGGCGTATCGGCCCAAGGCTCGTGCCGCTCACGTTGGCGGCACGTCCGCGAGCACCTCCCTCAGCCGTTCCTTGAGGGAGTGGCGCGCTGGCGCTGGAGCGCTTGTCACGAGCGGAGGATGCCCGCATCGCTTGGCACAGGAAGCGCTCGCTGCCGGACGGCACGACGCACCTGCTCTTCACCGGGCTGGCGCTCTTACGGCGTGTGGCGTCCCTGGTGCCTCCGTCTCGGGCAAACCTCACGAGGTTTCATGGCGTCAGCGCTCCAGGCGCAAGACTGCGGCCATTTCTGGTCCCTCAGGCAGGAGCGCAGGCCGAGCCTTGAGGCGGGAGTCCTCGGACGAGGTTTCTCCCGCCCCAAACCTCATGTGGCCCGAGGTGCGAGGCGAGGCCTCACGGGAACGCCATGATCGTCGGCGGCGTGGTGCTGGTGAAGAAGTCTGGATACCTCGCTGTGTAGTGGCTCCCGCTGCCGCTCTCTCCCGAGATGACGCCGGTCTTCGAGCCCGAGACGGTGACCGTGGTGCCGTCCGCGGCAATCGCCACGTTCTCCGACACGATGTTGCCCGCCCCCAGGTAGACGCCCAAGCCGCTGCTCCGGATGACGGTCAGTGTGGCCGGGTCCACGTGGTGCACGCTGAGGGTGATTGGCGCGCTGCCGCTGAGGCTCGACTTCTTGGTGTAGCTCGCGGCGATTCCCAGCGCATTCCCCGCCACCGACCGCGTCGGCTCATAGACGATGGACGTGCCCAGGGTCACGCTGCCGTAACCATACACACACGTCGGGATGGGCTGGCGGAAGAGCTTGACGTCATAGACAGTCGGCGTCACGTTCGGCTGCGGGTACGCGGAGATGCTGTAGATGCATCCGTCAAGCGACACGGATGACACCGCTGACTCTTGCTGCGCCAGCGCGTCGTCCTGCCCGGTCATCCCATCCTCTCCGCCGCAGGCAGGGAAGAGAACTGCGGCACAAAGATAGACAGCCCTTTTGAAGAATCGCATCGTGCAATGACTCCTTTGCTCGCGGGGGAAGCGCGGGAAGGGTAACAGCAAAGCCATTCTCTTCGCGGGCAATCTGCACGCATCCACTCGCTCCTTGATGCCCCCAGCGGTGGAAAGCTGCCACTCAGCGAACTGCGCCTGGGTCGCGTAGGCATCACCCCGAACGCGGTGTCCAACGACCCATGAGCGGGAACCCGATGTCTCGCATGATGTCTCGCATCAAGAGCGGAGGCCCTCTGGGTGGAGGGTGTTCGGGGACTCGCCCGCATTCACATCTCACCTCAGTGGCATGAAGCGCGATGCCTTTCTCTGTCTGGCCTGGTGTGACCTGACACCCTCCCCCTCAAATGAGGTGGTGGGACGCGCGAACCCATGGCACTGCGGTATCGGCTGGTGGCGCTCATGCCTGACACACCCGGGCGCTCTCCGTGGTTTCCCTGGGGTACCCTCGACACGCCCTCCGCTGGAAACGACGAAGCCCCCGACCCTCTACAGGGCCAGGGGCTTCCAGGGATGCCATCTGCGCAGCAGGCACTACACGATGGGCATGAAGACCTTGAAGCCCGTGCGCCCGCTGTTGGTCGTGTTGCGCTCGATGAAGTCGCTCGCGGACGAGTGACCATCACCCAGGGTGACGGCCGTGTGGCCGTAGATGCTGCCCAGGCGCGTGGAGGTGCTCTCCCAGGTGAGGACGAGGCCCGGAATCTTCAGCGCCTCCTCCAGCGACATGTTGACCTGCTTGAACTTGTCGCGCGGCAGGTTGTTGTCAATCTGGTTGCCGTTGCCCGACACGCCAATGCCCAGGGAATTGCGGATGGCCCGGCTGACGCCCGTGGCGCACAGGCCCTGGCTGTTGTAGCCGCCCATGCCCATGGCCGCCGAGCGGGCCGCATCCGCCAGTCGACGCATCGCGGCAGACGCGTTGCTGGGCCCAGCGCCCGTCGGGCCGCCCACGTCGGCTCCACCGCTCACGCCACCCGAGGAGCCTCCACCGCGAACGCCCTGAGGGCCGCCACCGGCGTCGAAGCTGTCGCGACCGGAGTGCCCGATGCGCAGCGTGTTCCCCGCGTAGATGAGGTCGGGGTTCGTGATGTTGTTGTCACGGGCAAGCTTCTCCACCGTGGTGCCGAAACGGGCCGCCAGGCCGGAGAGGGTATCGTTGGTACGGATGCGGTAGATGGACATGGTAGCTCCTACCCCCATTCTCGGGACTTCCCCGGCGGAGTTGCTTCCCTCTTCCAAGATTCTTGGATTGTTTGGGGAGCCTCCAGGTTTCACCTAGAGCGTCGGTCGCGTCTCTCCATGTGCGGGCGCACCCATGGCGTGCCAGGGGCCGGACATTCGGCGAAGGTTCCTGCCGAGCCCCTCCCGTGGAGCGGTCATCGCGCCGCATGTTGACGACTGCCCCCTCTGCGCCTGATGCGGCGACTGGTCAGCGACGTCCATGGCTGGAGCGACGGCTATCCGGCGTGAAAAGCCGGCACCGTGACGTTCCTCCTGCCTGGACGCCGTCTGGTGCCGTCACGACTCCGTCACGGCAACCATGGTTCCATCGAATGGTATCCAGGGCGGACGGTGGGGGAGCCTGCTCCGACGTACCCGCATTCCTTTCATGAAGGCCACCTCCGCCCAGGGTGCGCGAAGCGAAGTCCTTCGTTTCCTCGTTGCGCGGAGGTATTGGGATGATGACTCGTCTGATGCGCGTCCTGGTCATGGGGCTGGTGTGGATGCCGCTGCTGGCGCGAGGACAGGGGCTTCCCAAGGAGGAAGTCCGCGAGCCTCCCGTGGACATGGCGTCACAGTCCTCCACCGCGTCACCGTCCACAGCCTCGCCGACGCAGGGCTCCGGGGTGGTGCCGGATGATGACTACTCACTTGGAGGGCACCTGGTCGTCGGGACGCTCCTGGGCGGCGTCGGGCTCTTCACTGGCACGCTGGTGGGAGGATTGGTCGGCGCAGCGCTGGATGGCAACTGCTCGCTGACGCGCTGCGGAGACACATTCGCGTTCGCCATTCCAATGAGCCTGGGGACCACGCTCGGAACGTCGCTGGCCATCTACCTCACGGGGAACAAGTTCAACGGGAGGGGCAACTTCGGCCCCACCTTCCTGGGCGCCGCACTGGGAGCGGTTCCATTCGCCTTGCTCACGACCAGCCGCCACGATCGCGTGGCGAGGGTTGGCACTGTCGGGATGCTGGTCACTCCTCTCATCGGTTCGTTCACGGGCTACTGGCTTTCGCGATCGTCGAGCCCTTCGCACGGGACAGTGCGCGCGGAATTGCCGGAAGCCCAGGCTGCTCCGGTGCTGGGCCTGACTCAAGGCGGTGCGCTCGTCGGGGTGACGGGGCGCTTCTGAGCCTCCTCGATGCGGATGAGACGCAGCTCCTCTGCGGCGGTGGATGAGCGGCTTCATTTCCTTCGGCGTAGCGATGGGCGGAGTGTCTGTGGAGGAGCCGAGGGGGTAGGGCTGGGTGCCAACGGCAGCCCGGTTCGGCGGACGCATCGGGAGCGGGAGCGCCACGTATGCGCACGAACGCTACGAGGCCGGCGGGACGGGCTACGTCTTCGCGGTGAAGCGCCAGCTGCCCCTGGCGAGGATGACGCCCAGCGCCCCTGAACCCATGAGTTCCCGGAAGGAGCGCCGGGCACCTCTGGCGCTGGCAGGCCGGCAAGAGCAGGGCTTCCGGTCAGCCTCGCCCGGCCAGGAGCTTGGGGGGCGGTTCAATCCGGCGGAGCCTGGCGAACACCACGACGCCCGGCACGCGCCGCGCCTCAGCGAATCCAACCCGCCGCGCGAAAGAGCCGCGCGTAGATGTCGCGGATCACCGGCTCCTTTCGGCGGTTGTATTCCATTACATCGTCCATGCCTTCGGCGGAGGTGTACTTGACCGCCGCGTAGCGCTGCCGGTCGTCGTCGTGCTCGCGCAGCCAGTCGCGGAACATGACGTGGCGAATCACCTCGGGGCAGTCCGGGCCGAACACATGCAGGTTCACGCGTGGCGCGGCGAGCCGCAGGCAGCGGTGCTGATGCCAGGACGGCTCGCGAATGATGAGGTCGTAGCCCAGGCTCTCGAGGGCGGGCACATAGTCGTCCTCGCGCGTGGGGTCGGCGACGATGAGGTCGATGTCGATGATGGGCTTGGCGGGAAGGCCCGGCACGGCGGTCGAGCCGACGTGCTCGACCTGCACGGCCGATGCGCCCATCACCCCCTGGATGGCCACGGCAAGCTCCGCGTAGCGCGTCGGCCATCCGGCATCATAGGGAACGACTGCAACTTTCTCAGGAGCGGGTTTTCCTTTGACCCAGGGGTTCTCGTCTGGGTCGGCATCGTAATGACGCATGATGTCTTCGGGGCGTGGCATGCTGGGCATTCTCGCTCATGATGTGAACTCCGGCGACCGCGTCTACCCGCAGGCAACTGTCATCGTCCAACCAGGACGCCTCGAGCCGGATACCCCTCACCTCCGCGCCTGTCCACGAAGCCAGCGGCGAAGCACGGCGCCGCGTCCTCGCGCCTGATGGCGAAGGAGGGCTTTGACACCCCATGGGCGCAGGTGAGCGCCCTGCTCGAGGGCATGCGACGCCGACTCCATCGCGGGATTGCTTGCCCACCGGCACCTCGCCCGCCAGCGGGCGCTGGACCAGGAGTCAGCGGGTGCGCACATGGGCTGAGCCCCGCTCCCGCGCAGCCCTCGCTTCGGTGCCACCACCGAAGCGGGGGCCGTACCCGAGGACGCGTCAGGGCAGGCAGCTCGTCGTCAGCATCGTGAGGGAGGCGCTGCCTTCCTGGCTCACCATCAGCTCGAGCTTGTCATCGCCGCTGAAGTTCCCAGCCGCGAGCCCCAGCGGCGCGCCGTCCAGGACCACGTCTTGTCTCGCCGAGAGCGAACCATCGCCCATGCCGCGCAGGAAGCTGACCGTGTTCTTGGCCGTATTCGTCACGGCGACGTCCAACCAACCGTCCTGGTTGAAGTCCGCCACGGCCAGCTCACCCACCTCCCCCAGCACGTCGAAGTTCTTCGCGGCCTCGAACGTGCCGTCGCCGCGCCCCAGTCTCACGCTCACCGCGGGCTCGTTGAAGGAATCTCCCTTGCTGGTCACCAGCAGGTCCGCCCGGCCATCGTTGTTGAAGTCCGCCGCGGCCACATGCCTGGGCGCGTTCTGGGCGGGATACCGGAACGCCGCGCGGAACGAGCCATCGCCCGCGCCAAAGTAGACATAGAAGTCGGAGACGAGCGAGGCGGGCATCACCACGTCCAGGTGACCGTCCCCGTCGAAGTCCGCGGTGGTGACGGTGAGCGCGGCGAAGGACAGGGGGAAATCCAGCCGGGTGAGCGAGCCCATCCCGTTGCCTTTCATCCAGCTCAGCGTCGAGGACCCCGTCGTGAGGCTCGTATTGACGGTGAAGACATCCCGGTTCCCATCTCCATCGAAGTCCGCCGTCGTCATCGCCCAGGGGCCCGCGCCCGTGAGGGTGCTGCGTCCCGCCCCGAAGTCGCCATTCCCCAGGCCGGGTAGCACGCTCACCGACTGAGTCCGGGTGTTGAGCACCACCAGGTCCAGCAGCGTGTCGCCGTCGAAGTCCCCCGTGAGGACGCTCTTCGGGTCCGCGCCCACCGCGAACTCCCCTTGCTTGCGGAAGCTCCCATCCCCCTGCCCGAGAAAGGTGGCGACGGTCCTCTCGGCCATTCGCGTCCCGGCGAGGTCCAGCTTCCCGTCCTTGTCGAAGTCCCCCGCCACCAATCCCCGGAGCTCGGCCTCCACGGAGACCTGTGGGAGCTTCGTCAGTCCGACATGGTCACAGCGTGTCTTCGACAGTCGCGGCGCCGAGGGCGGCCCCATCCCCACTGCATTCACCGCCCGGACCACGACCTGGTACTCCGTATCCGGTCTCAGCCCCGTGAGCTCCACGCTCGTGCCCTGCGCGGACAGGGAGCGCTGGAACGTCCCGGCGAGGAGCTCGACGGAATACGAGTGAACCGTCGCCCGTCCGTCCGAGGTCGGAGGCTCCCAGCTCACCTGCAGCGCCGTGTTGAGGGAGACGACATCGATGATTCGGGGGGCGCTCGGCAGGTCGTGGGTCGTCACGGCGACCGAAGCGCTTGACTCAGGTCCATCTCCGGCCGCGTTGGTGGCGCGAACCTGGAAGGTATAGCTCGTGCCGTCGGAGAGGCCGGACACCACCACCTGCGTGGCGCCTGTCGTCGTGGCGATGATGCTCCCGGAGCCCGTCACCGTGTACTTCACGATGGCGCCGCCGCCGTTCGAGGTGGGCGCCTTCCAGCTCACCTGCGCGGACCGGATGCCTGGCGTGGCCTGGACGTCCATCGGTGGCCCTGGAGTCGTCACCTCGGGCTCCGGCCTCGGCGGAGGGTCCTTGTCCCCACCCTCCGAACTGGAACCGGAGCACGCCACGAGGAGTCCCATCAACAGTGCGGCAACGAGGCCGCGCTCATACACCTGAAGCATCATCCATCCCTGGTCAGTTGGCTCCGGCCGGCCATGCGTGGCCTGTAAAGGCAAACCATATGCCCCAGGCGTCGTGAGGCACAGCTCGGAAGTCCGCCCGCGAGGCGTGCAGCGCGTGACACAGGGACTGTGAAGGTGAAGGCACGACTGCCCATTCCCTGCACAAAGGCAAAAGCCCCTGAACGTGCCACTGCACTCACGCCGTTGGCCGGGAGACTTCGGAGAAATACGCCTCCGTGCTCTATCGAATTCCAGCGGCTGGGTAGGCAGTTTTTGTATCAGGCCAGCGCGCCATGCCTGTGCCGAACATGACGTTCGCGACATCCCGCCGCCACCCCGAAAACGGTGTTCGCCTTGGGCGTGAAACCTCTGAATTCTCCAGCCAATTTTTCCGGCGGCACAAAAGCCACGCCGGAAAAGCTCGCCTGAGCTCCCGCTCTATCGCTGCGAGGTAGGCGTTCGGACTGGCCCGGAATCGACGGTCCAAGACTCGCCGCGCGGCACCCGATGGCCGGCGCGCACGCGTGGCTCGAGGGATGACCCCGGGCGCTACCGTCAGGTGCTTTGGACGCGGAGCTCGAGCGGGGGTGGCGCCTGAAGCTGAACGTGCTCGCCCGAGCGCGGATGCAGGAAGGTGAGTGACTCCGCGTGCAGCAGATAGCCGCCGTCTCCAGGGAGGCCGGGGTTCTCCGCCAGCGGCAGGCCGCCCACGCCGAAGAGCGGGTCCCCCACGAGCGGGTGGCCGATGAAGGCGAGGTGGATGCGGATCTGCTCGGAGCGCCCCGTGTGGATGTCCACCTCAAAGAGGGTGTGCTCGGTGCGCCGCTCCAGCACCCGGGCCGTGCTGTGTGAGGGCTTTCCCCTCGCACTGGCACCATGGACTTCGCCCAGCCGAGGATGGGGCACCAACCCGATGGGCGCGCGGATGTCGTAGGACTCCTGGGCGGCGAGTCCCTGGGAGAGTGCGCGGTAGCGCTTGTGCACGCGGCCCTCGCGCCAATCGCTCGCCAGGCGCGCGGCTGCGTCGCGGGTGCGGGTGAAGAGCACGAGGCCCGACGTCGCGCGTCCCAGGCGGTGCATGGGAACCGCCTCCGGCCATCGTGCCTGGACGAAGGAGAGCAGGGTGTTCTTCAGGAAGCCTCCCGAGGGCAGGGTCGGCAGCCCGCTCGGCTTCACGACGACGACCAACTCCGCATCCTCGTACACGAGCTCGAAGGACTGCGGAGTGTCCGCCTCTTCCCACGGCGGGCGGTGCCAGCACAGCCACTGCCCCGGCTTCAGCGGCTCCGAGCCGTCGGCGGTGACGTCATCGAGTCGCACCTCGCCCCGAGCGAAGCGTGCCCGCCACTCCTCCTCCGAGGAGTGACGATACTTGTCCGTCATATGGGCGAGCGCGCTGCTGCCCGGTCGGCGCCCGAGCTTCTCGCGATACACATAGCCGTCGTTGAGCAGCACTCGAACACCCTACACCGCGTGGGCTCGCGGTGGGAGGCACTCCACCTCCGGTCGCCGCACTCCGCGTCTGACTCACCTCCGACGAAGGGGAGGCACCACGGGGACTCACCCGGGGCCGGGGTGCCGTCAAAGCGGCGGCAGCTTGTCCAGGAAGCCTGACTTCGACAGCCACATCACCAGCGCGAAGCTGATGGTGTTGAAGGCCGCGTGCGCGACAACCAGGGGCAGCAGGCGTCCCCGGAACCAGAAGACGAACCCGAACCAGGCCCCCAGCACGAAGGTCTGGAAGACGGCGAGCGTGCCTTCGTAGAAGTGGCCCACGGAGAACAGCACGGCCGCGACCAGCACCGCGGGCACCCAGCGGCCCAGCACCACGCGCAGGCGGGGTACGAGGAAGCCCCGGAAGACGAACTCCTCGAAGCCTGTCACCAGCACCATGATGGCCGCGAAGGCGGGCACGTCCAGGCCAGTGTCCATGAGCGCGGCGGCCAGGCCCTTGCGCGCCAGCATCTCCTTGTCGACCAGCTTCAACGCCACGGCGACGGCCGCCATGGGCACCGACGCGGCGATGTGCACCGCGTAGGTGGCGACGAGCACCGGCACGCCGAGCAGCAGCTCCTTCGCCCAGCCCTCGCGCGCCAGCCCTACCTGCGCGGGCCCCTGTCCGTCGCGCCACACCAGCACAGCCACCAGCAGGATCATCCCCAGTGCGCGGATGCACAGGGGCGCCATGGACAGGGAGAAGCCCTTCTCCTGCTCCGCCGCGGTGGCGACCCAGGCGCCCGCGCCCGTGCCGCCCAGCGCCACCAGGAGCCCCAGGACGCCCAGCCAGGCGCCCGCGCGCGTGGCCTCCCAGGGGCGCAGCAGGGCCAGTCCCCAGGCGAGCAGCGCGACCGCGAGCACGGCCAGGACGACTCGACCCGCGGGGCCCGCCGACGAGGGCCCGAGGACGGCGAGGAACACGAACGCCGCTTCTGACAGGGCCCGGCGCCGCGGCGGGGCGTTCTCCAGCAGCACGGCGACATCACGACGCACGGGGCGTTCCTCCGGTCCAGGCCACGGGGCAGGGGCCTCGCGGGATTCCGGACACGCTACCGGCTTCGCCCGCAGGTTTCTGAGCCCTCCTCGGCCTTCCGTTCATGCGACGCACGTGTTCCAACGGGAACGCTCGGGGAGGGAAGGGTGGCATCCTCATTGATGGCCGCGAAATCGCACGTGGCCTTGTTGGACACGGGGGAGCAGGAGCCGCTACGGCCCTTGTTTCGGAGGGCGAGTGGCGGCGGCAGCGGCGGCTTCGCGCAGCTTGTCCTTCTTGCTCTTGCGCCGACCCTTCACGCCGCCATTCGGATCCAGGGGCGGCGTGGTCGTCGAGACCACTTCCGTCGGCTCGAAGCCCGGCACCTGTTCGCGCGGGAGGTCGAGCTGGTGGCGTTTCTCGATGAGTCGGAAGTGGGCTTCGGTGTCCGCGCTGACGAAGCTGATCGCCACGCCCTTTTCGCCCGCGCGCCCCGTGCGGCCGATGCGATGCACGTAGTCCGCGGTCGAGCGGGGCAGGTCGTAGTTCACGACTGCCGGCAACTGCGCGATGTCCAGGCCGCGAGCGGCGACGTCCGTGGCCACGCGCACGCGCACGCGCTTCGCCTTGAAGTCCGCGAGCGCCTGCGTGCGCGCGCCCTGGCTGAGTTCCCCATGCAAGGACGTCGCGACGATGCCGGCCCGGTTCAGCTTCAGCGCGACATGGTCCGCCGCGTAGCGACTGGCCACGAACGTGAGCACATGGCTCCACGCATGTGTTTCCAACAGGTGCCGCAGCAGCATCGTGCGCCGGGGCACATCCACCTGGAGGGCCCGCTGGAGGATGAACTCCGTCGAGGGCAGTTCCCCGTCATCGACGTCGATGCGCGTGGGCTCGTGCAGCAGTTGCTCCGCGAACTTCCGCACCGCGGGCGGGAAGGTGGCGGAGAACAACAGGTTCTGGCGGCGCGTGGGCAGCAGTGCCAGCAGGCTGTTGAGCTCATCGGCGAAGCCCAGCGAGAACAGCCGGTCGGCCTCGTCGAGCACCAGCGTCTCCACCTGGTCCAGCCGGAGCGCGTTTTGATGCACCAGGTCCAGCGCGCGGCCGGGCGTGGCCACGACGATGTCCGCGCCGCCCCGCAACGCCATCATCTGCGGGTTGGCGGAGACGCCACCGACAGCGATGCAGGTCTTCAGCGGCTTCTTCAGGTGTTGGGCGTACCGCTGGATGGAATCGACGATCTGCGCGGCGAGCTCCCGCGTGGGCACCAGGATGAAGGCCCGCACTGGTCGGACCGACCCTCCGGGACGCGCCCGCAGGGCTTCCAGGATGGGCAGCAGGAACGCGGCGGTCTTCCCCGAGCCCGTCTTCGCCGAAGCCCAGACGTCGCCACCTCGCAGGACCACGGGGATGGTCGCGCGCTGCACCGGCGTGGGTTCGTCGTATCCGAGTCCGGCCACGGCGCGGGTGAGCGCCTCCGACAGGCCGAGCGAAGCGAATGTCATGGGAAGAAAGCCTTGGGTAGCGCGAGGACGCGGAACCCTACCCTGCCCGAGAGGTCCGCCCACGGTATTCCTACCCCCTCCCCATCCAGGCAAGGTATCGCCCGGACCCAGTGGGGGGCGGGGGGCGTGGACTCGCCCCGTCGCGGGACGGCCCGACGTGTTACGAGGATGCGCATGGCGATTTCCACATTCCCTGAGCGTCTGCGTGCCGTCCTCGTCGGTGTCCAGCTTCCGGGCGTTTCGGACGAAGAGCACGCCGCGGACTTCGCGGAGCTGCGCCGGCTGGTGCACACGCTGGGGTATGACACGGTGGCGACCGTGTCCCAGAAGCGGACACGGCTGGCCACAGGCACGGTGCTCGGGACGGGCAAGCTCAAGGAGCTGGCGGCCCTCACCGGAGGCTCGGGCGTGATTACGTCCGGGGCGAGCGACCGGACGTCGAAGGCTCGCGAGAAGTGGGAGGCCGCCGCCAACACGGAGCCCGACGCCGAGGGCGAGGCCGTCGAAGAGGAGGCCGACGACGTGGAGGCGGAGGACGCGCTGCTGCCTCCGCCTTCGGAAGAAAACGACAAGGCGGGGCCTCGGCCTACCGTGGTGGTCGTGGACCACGAGCTGTCGCCCGGCCAGCTGCGCAACCTGGAGAAGGCCACTGGCGCGATGGTGCTGGACCGCGCGGGCGTGATTGTCGACATCTTCCACCGGCACGCGAAGAGCCACGAAGCGCGGATGCAGGTGGAGATCGCCCGGCTCAACTACCTGGCCCCCCGGCTGCGCGAATCCACCGGAGGCCGCGAGCGGCAGCAGGGGCGTGGCGCGGGTGACTCGGCGCTGGAGCTGGACCGCCGCAAGATTCGCGACCGGCTGGCGGAGCTGCGCGAGGGATTGGCGGCCATCCAGAAGGACCAGGACCACCGCCGCTACGCGCGAAGGGACCTGCTGCGGGTGGCGCTGGTGGGCTACACGAACGCGGGCAAGTCCTCGCTGATGCGTGCGTTGACGGGCAGCACGGTGCTGGTCGCGGACCAGCTCTTCGCCACGCTCGACACCACGGTGCGCGCGATGCAGCCGGAGACCCGTCCGCGCATCCTGGTCTCCGACACGGTGGGCTTCATCCAGAAGCTGCCGCACGACCTGGTCGCGTCCTTCCGCTCCACACTGGACGAGGCCCTGGAAGCGTCACTGCTGCTCTATGTGGTGGATGCGTCGGACCCCACGTGGGCCGCGCAGTTGGAGGTCACCCGCACGGTGCTCCGGGATATCGGCGCGGACGCCGTACCGAGCAAGCTGCTCTTCAACAAGGCGGACCGGCTGGACGCGGCGGCGAAGGAAGCGCTGCTCGCGAAGCACCCGGACGCCTTGATGCTCTCCGCGCACCTGCCGGACGACGTGGCGATGCTGCGCAAGAACATCATCGCCTACTTCGAGTCCTCGATGGTGGAGGCGGACCTGGTGATTCCCTACTCCCGGCAGGGGCGCATCAGCGAGGTGTACGAGCACACCACGGTGGTGTCCCAGGCCTACGACGAGAGCGGCAGCCGACTGCGCGTGCGGGGCCTACCAGGGGCCATCGCGAAGCTCACCCAGGCGTTCCAGGAGTAGGCCTTCCCCGGCGCCACCCCAGCCAAGGGAGTCCACTCCGCCTGCCTCACGGGCTGGAAAACCGGAGGCCGCTGACGCCCGCGCTCCGGCACGGCACCGGAGGCGGGCTGTTCCAGCGGACTACTCGGCGCGGCAGACGGCCGGCGCGGAGAGGTTGGGGCGAATCATCTTGAACGGCTGAATCAGGTCCGGGACGCGGAGCAGCGCGTCACGGCAGCCCGCCTCGTCGTTGCCGGACATCTCCACCTTGAAGCTGCAGTCCTGCGCGCCCTCGCAGACCGTCTTGGCCAGCCGTGCATAGCAGTCTACGGCGCGGGCGCAGGTGCCCTCGCCCAGGTCCACCGACGCGGAGGAGGACGTCGTCGAGGCAGAGGCCGTGTTCGTGTTCGTCGACACCGACGCGCCAGCGGACAGGGAGTCCCGCGAGTTCGCGTCCGGGGCGTTCAGGTTGATGGTGACGTTCGTCTGCGCGGGCGCGTGGGGCGGGGCGGCGACGAAGCGCGGGTTGATGCGGTCCTGGGCGCAGAGGTACAGCTCCTCGCCCTTCTTGCGCACCGTGGCGAGCTTCGCCTCCAGCTCCTCCGGAGGAACCTGCTTGTCGTCCACGGAGACATGGAAGGTGTACGCGTCCATCCCATTGTAACGGAAATACATCATGGAGGTCGCGTCGTAGGTGACGGCGATGGCCGTGTTGTCCATGGACTGCGACTCGAGACCGCTCTCCAGGGCGCAGACGCCGATGGACGTCTTGGTCGTCGAGGCGTCATGCGAGTCGACGGGCAGCGTGTAGTACTTGTTGGCACCACAAGCCGCCAGAGAGAGACACAGAGACGTCAGGGACAGCCCCTGGATGAGCCGCTTCATGAGGTTTGCTCCTAGGAAGAGGAATGGGTCCGCGCTGGTGAAGTCCGGCGGAGTGGCGCATCGACGCGTGCGCCGGTTGCTCATTCAATCCTGACACGAAAAGGCCCGCCCTCGGAAGTCTCGGGACGGGCCTGTCGCGGGCGTTTCTCGAAACCTGGGACTGCTTCTCCCCCAAGCAGGAGGTACTGCTGAGGAGGACCTTCAACTTCGAGGTCTTGGCCTGCGTGAGGTGTGGAGGCAGGTTTGAGGGTGCTGGCGAACGTGAAGGAGGAGGGCGGGGTGCGAGCGATTCTGGAGCACGTGGGACTGCCCACGGCGAGTGCAAGGCTGGTCCCGGCGCGAGGACCACCCCAGGCCGCGTGGTGTTGAGGCTCAAGCCATCGCCAACAGACCCAGGCCCCTGCCGCGCCCCTCGTGGGAGGGCGGCCTGGACAGGCGTGTACCCCAAGGGGGCTGCTCGGCCTCTCCACCGGCCTGGCACACAGCTCGGACGCCCCCCGTCAGCTGCCCTCCTCGTCCACTCTGCTCCTGCACGCCACCCTCAACTGAGTCTCAATTCGTCTTGATGCGAGCCTGATGTACTGGGCGGATCCACGCAACGGCCGTTGGCGCAGGTCCCACCTTCAAGGAAAGGCCGTGCATGCAGCGCATGAAGCAGGGGACGCGGTGGGCATCGTCACCCGAGAGCTCTTGCCGCGCTCGCGCGGACGCTTCTGTGACGTTCAAATCGCGCTCGATGAGGCGCTACGCCACACCTACGTCGCAGACTCGACATGGGCGTTGTGCACTCGCGGGACATACGGGGCGTTGGGCTTGCAGTGAGTGGCCTGCGTGCCCAACTCACCTCTTTGCCAGGGGCGCGGACCAACGCCTGCGGAAGGTGCCGGATGATTGATGTTCGCCAGCCGCTGGAGCCGCCCGCGAGACACGGGCCGCCGAGCCTTGCGAAGGGGAGCGCATGCAATCCATCGGTGAGTTCACTGAAGATCGCCCGCATGACGCCTCGCGACGCCGGCATCCGTGGCGGTCCACAGTCGGACTGAAGGTGCTCATGGCCGCGACTGGCATCGTGCTGGTCGTGTTCCTCATCTTCCACCTGCTCGGCAATCTCCTCGTTTACCGAGGGCGGGATGCCCTCAACGAATACTCCGCGTTTCTCGTTCGGGAGCCCCCGCTCCTATGGGCCGCTCGCGCGGTGCTCCTTGCCTCCGCCGTCATCCACATCGGCGCGGCGGCGCTGCTCTGGAATCGTGACCGCTTCGCGCGCCCAGTGGCTTACCGCCGGCTCAGGCCACGAGCCACGACCGTGCCCGCTCGGACGATGCGCCTCACGGGCGTCGTGCTCGCGGGGTTCATCGTCTTCCACATTCTCCATCTGACCACTGGGACCATCGCGCCGGTGCCGTTCGAGAAGCATGACGTCTACCACAACGTCGTGGAGGGCTTCCGCGTCCCCTGGGTGGTGGCCATCTATCTCGGCGCGCTGGCCTTCGTCGGGATGCATGTCTGGCATGGTGCATGGGCCTCGCTGCGGAGCCTCGGGAGGTCGCGTCCCTCGCCTCGGCCGAAACGGCGACCAGTGGCGTGGATCCTCGCCCTGGTGCTCTGGGGCGGCTTCAGCAGCGTTCCGCTCACGATCTGGCTCGTCGGTGTGCGCTAGCCATGGATCTCGGCGCGAGGATTCCGAGCGGGCCGCTCGAGCAAAAGTGGGAGCGCCGACTGCGCGAAGGACGCCTGGTCGGTCCGAGCAACCGGCGCAAGTACACACTGCTCGTGGTTGGCGCCGGGCTGGCGGGAGCTTCGGCCGCGGCGACGCTCGCCGAGCTTGGCTACCGTGTGCACTGCTTCTCCTTCCACGACTCGCCGAGGCGCGCGCACAGCATCGCCGCGCAGGGCGGCATCAATGCCGCGAAGAACTACCGCAACGACGGCGACAGCGTGTGGAGGCTGTTCTACGACACGCTGAAAGGCGGCGACTTCCGCTCCCGCGAGGCGAATGTCTACAGGCTTGCCCAGGTGAGCAACCGCATCATCGACCAATGCGTGGCCCAGGGAGTCCCTTTCGCCCGCGAATATGGAGGGCTCCTCGCCACACGCTCTTTCGGGGGCGCGCTCGTCTCGCGCACTTTCTATGCGCGTGGACAGACCGGGCAGCAACTTCTCCTCGGCGCCTATCAGGCGCTCGAGCGGCAAATCAGCGCGGGCCAGGTTCGCATGCATCCGAGGACCGAAATGCTCGATCTCGTCATGGTCGAGGGACGGGCGCGGGGAATCATCGCGCGCGACCTCCGGACGGGCGAGCTGAGGGCGTTCGCCGGCGATGCCGTGATCCTCGCGACAGGAGGCTACGGCAACATCTACCATCTCTCGACCAACGCGCGAGGCTCGAACGCGACCGCGATCTGGCGCGCGTACCGAAGGGGCGCCGGCTTCGCCAACCCTTGCTTCACGCAGATCCATCCGACCTGCATCCCGGTCAGCGGGCCCCATCAGTCCAAGCTCACACTGATGAGTGAGTCCTTGCGCAATGACGGGCGTGTCTGGGTGCCGAAGCTCAAGGGGGACCAGCGAACACCGCGCGATATCCCGGAGAGCGAACGGGACTACTTCCTCGAGCGGCGGTACCCAACCTACGGCAACCTCGCGCCGCGTGACATCGCCTCGCGCGCGGCCAAGGAAATCTGTGACCAGGGCAGGGGCGTCGGCCCTGGCGGGCGCGGCGTGTATCTGGACCTCGGTGATGCCATTGCGCGTCTCGGGGCCGGAACCATTCGCGAACGCTACGGGAACGTCCTCGAGATGTACGAGCGCATCACGGGCGAGCACCCGTACCGGGCGCCGATGCGGATCTACCCCGCCGTCCACTACACCATGGGCGGGCTCTGGGTGGACTACGACCTGCGCAGCACCCTGCCGGGCCTCTACGTGCTCGGCGAGGCGAACTTCTCCGACCACGGCGCGAACCGCCTCGGCGCGAGCGCCCTCATGCAGGGGCTCGCCGATGGCTACTTCATCGTCCCGAACACCATCGCTGACGAGCTGGCGCGTTTCGGGCCAGGGCCGGTCGACCTTGACCATCCCGCGTTTCGAGACGCCGAGCGCATCGTGCAGGTGAAGCTCGAGCGCCTGCTCGCCTCGCGAGGAACGAGAACCGTCGAGGACCACTTCCGCGCGCTGGGTAGCCTCCTCTGGGAACAATGCGGCATGGCGCGCAGCGAGCGCGGGCTGTCCTCCGCGCTCGAGAGCATCCAGGCGCTTCAGGGCGAGTTCGAGCGAGATCTCCGGTTGCCGGACACCGGCGTCGAGCTGAACGACTCGCTCGAGCGAGCAGGGCGGCTCGCCGATTACTACGAGCTCGCGGAGCTGATGTGCCGCGACGCGCTCGAGCGGCGCGAATCGTGCGGAGCGCACTTCCGCGAGGAGTTTCAAACGGCGGAAGGTGAGGCTCGCCGAGATGACGCGCACTACTGCCATGTGTCGGTATGGGAATACCGCGGCCAGGATCGACCTCCCGAGCTCCACAAGGAGCCACTCTCCTTCGAGTCGGTCGCGGCCGAGACCAGGAGCTACAAATGAGCACGAACCGAAAGGTGGCCCGGACCTGGGTGCGCAGCCGCCCGCGTGTTCTCTGCCGCCGGAACCGATAGGAGACCTTCGACATGGAACAGCGACTCGATTTCCTCCAGAAATCATCCAATGCCTATCAGGCGATGCTCGGCCTGGAACGCTTCGTCCGCAACTGTGGGCTCGAGCACCCCCTGCTCGATCTGGTCAAGACTCGGGCGTCGCAGCTCAACGGCTGCGCCTACTGCATCGACATGCACACGAAGGACGCCCGCGTCGCTGGGGAAACCGAGCAGCGGCTCTACGCGCTGTCGGCCTGGCGCGAGACGCCGTTCTACACCGAACGCGAGCGCGCCGCGCTCGAATGGACGGAAGCTCTGACGCTCATCTCGCAGAGCGATGTCACGGATGAGCTGTACGACCGCGTGCGCCAACACTTCAGCGAAGAAGAGCTCGTCAGCCTCACAATGGCGGTCATCACCATCAACGGCTGGAACCGGATCGCCATCCCGTTCCGCTCCGTGCCCGGCAGCTACCAACCGCCGGCTCGCGCGGCGTCGCATCCGTGATGGGAAATCTGCTGAACACCCGCGCGACGAGTACCTCCATACCGAGGCGCTCGTGGGCGAAGGGGGGAAGGAGAACAGCGTGCGCTTCGTTCTGCAGATCTGGAGACAGGAAAGGTCGCGGTCCCAGGGCGCCTTTCGCCGCTACGAGGTCTCTGACATCACCGCCGACATGTCCTTTCTCGAGATGCTCGATGTCCTGAACGAGCAACTCGCCGCCAAAGGCGAGGCCCCGGTCGCGTTCGAGAGCGACTGTCGCGAGGGCATCTGCGGGACGTGCGGCGTGATGATCAATGGCGCGGCGCATGGTCCCCTCGGCGGCGCGGCGGTGTGTCAGCTCCACATGCGCCGCTTTCCGGACGGCGCGCTGCTCGTGATCGAGCCCTGGCGCGCGCGGGCGTTTCCTGTGCTCAAGGATCTCATCGTCGAACGCAGCGCGCTCGACCGAATCATCGGCGCTGGCGGGTTCATCTCGGTGCCAACGGGGGCCGCGCCCGAGGCGAGCACGCGGGCCGTTTCGAAACAGAACGCCGACGGGGCGATGGACGCCGCGGCTTGCATCGGCTGTGGGGCCTGTGTCGCCGCCTGCCCGAACGCCTCGGCCGCGCTCTTCACCGGCGCGAAGGTCTCTCACCTGGCGCTCCTGCCTCAGGGGCGACCGGAGCGGGAGCGGCGGGTGCTCTCCATGGTCGCGCGCATGGATGAGGAGGGCTTTGGCAACTGCACCTGGCACGGCGAGTGCCAGGCGGCGTGCCCGAAGTCGATCAGCATCGATGCCATCGCGCTCATGAACCATGAATGGCTCCGGGCATCGATCGCATCCCAACGCGAAGTGTGGCGCGAGCCCGAGGCGGACGCCCAGAGCCAAGACCCAGAAAGAGGAGGAACGGCATGACCAAACCGACACATCTCGGGGGTGGGGCCACGTTCGACCTGGCGGCAGTCGAGCGTGAAATGCGGCGAGAAGACGCCTACCTGCGGGAGGGCCACACGGCGCGGACGCTGGTGCGCGAGCCCGACCTGCGCATCGTCCTCATCGCGATGAAGGCTGGCGCACGGATGGCCGAGCATCGCGCCAGCGAAACCGTGTCGGTCCACGCGCTCTCCGGGCACGTGCGACTGCGCCTGCCCGACAAGATTGTGGAGCTGCCGTTCGGGCGTTTGCTCGTCCTCGAGAAAGGCCTGCGCCATGACGTGGAGGCGATCGAGGAGAGCGCGTTCCTGCTCACGCTCGGATGGAAGAGCCCATGAGGGAGGCGTAGAAAGTCGATGCGCGGGGCAAAGAGCTGGCGAGGCCTCCAACTCTATACCGTCGGCCACTCGACGCGAACGCTCGATGAGCTCGTCGCGCTCCTTCGACCGTTCGGCGTCTCCACCGTGGCTGATATCAGGACGATCCCGCGCTCGCGCCACAATCCGCAATTCGAACGCGAGGCGCTTCGCTCCGCGCTTCGCCGGCATCAGCTCCGTTACGTCCATCTCCCCGCGCTCGGAGGGCTGCGGCACGCGCGCGGTGACTCACCGAACACGGGGTGGCGCAATGCGAGCTTCCGCGGGTACGCGGACTACATGCTGACGGACGAGTTCGAGTCTGGGCTGGCCGAGCTGCGTGAGCTGGTCGTGGAAGGCACGGTCGCGTTGATGTGCGCCGAATCCGTGCCCTGGCGTTGCCATCGATCCCTGGTCGCAGACGCCCTGACAGTTCGCGGTACGAAGGTCGAGCACATCACCAGCCGAACCCGGTCGACGCCGCACCGGATGACCGACTTCGCTCATGTCGATGGCACGCGGCTCACGTATCCGGCGGGACTCGGCTCATCCCTCGATACGCGCGCGCCGTTTCACCTCGAGGCGACCGTGCGCGTGCTGCAGCGGCGGCCGACGAACCTCGTCAACGTCTGGGAGGACGGACGGTACCTGCGAGCGCTCACGGTCTCCGATGGACTCGTGCTGGTCGAGGTCTCGAATCAGGGGACGGTGGACGAGCCGCAGGTCCGGTTCCGCGTGCTCGATGGGGATGACTCGCGCGGCGCGCATGCCGAGATCTCTCGGGTGTTGCGGGTGGTGCTCGGACTCGATGTGGACCCGGAGCCGCTCGATCGGCTGCTCCAAGCCGAGCGTAAGCTCGGCCCCATTGCGCTCGCGCTGCGCGGTATGCGGCCGCCACGGTTCCCCAGCCTCTTCGAGACGTTCGCGAACGTCATCCCGTTCCAGCAGGTCAGCCTGGACGCCGGGGTCGCAGTCGTTCGCCGTTTGGTAGAGCGCTTCGGCCGGTCCTTGCCGCACGAGGGGCAAGAACGGTACGCCTTTCCGACTGCTGCTGCGCTCGCCGAGGCGCGGCTCGATGCGATTCGCTCCTGTGGCTTGAGCGCGAGGAAGGCCGAGGCGCTCCGCGCGGCCGCCGCCGCCGTCCAAGCGGGCGATGTGACAGAGGCCATGCTCACGCGAATGAGCAGCGCCGAGGCGATGCGGATGCTCACGGGGCTCCCCGGTATTGGTCCCTGGAGCGCGGCCTTGGTTCTCCTGCGCGGCTTGGGCCGGCTGGACGTGTTCCCGGAGGGCGATGTCGGGGTCATTCGCGGGCTCTCGGGATTGATGCATGTCGAGCCGGGACCTGCTCTCGAGCGCCTGATCCGCCGCTTCGGCGAGCAGCGTGGATATTTGTATTTCTGCTCGCTCGGTAGCGCGCTCTTGGCCCGAGGCCTCATTCATGTCGCCGACGCTGGGCCACGGCGAAGCCTTATCAGCGCGTCGGAGTCGCACCATTGAGGTCAACGCAGCGATGCCTGCCGATGTGCAACTTATGCAGAGGAGGCGGGTCGCTCTGCTCTAGGGGCGCCGCGCGAAGCCGAGTCGCCGCTCAGGAGCCCGTGAAATGGCAGACCCACCGAAACCGACCGCCACGCCACCACCGCCCTCTGGAGCCGACCGCGTCTCACCGGAGCTGGTGAAGGAGCTGCGAGAGCGCCTCACCAAGGGCGAGGACGTCGTCGATCCGAAGACCTGGGCCGGCTCCATTCCGGCCGCCTTCGGTATCGCCCCTCGCCTGCGAATCGGCGCGAACCGTTGGTTCAACCTGGTCTGGCTGCTTGCGCAACGAGGTTCAGCTCGGCTTCAAGCAAGTGAAGTGGATTGCTGGCATCGAGTTCGTCGCTGACTTCCTCGAAGTGGGAGGTGGGTACGGCGGTTACGATGAAGATCACGAGTTCTTCGGGTATCGTCAGTCGATCTGAGTCGGGTGCGAAGGAATGGGCGCGCTCCTCGATGGTCTGCTCCCCAACTTTCGGACACGTTGACGCGTGAGAGTCCTCGCGGCCAGGAGGCAGGTCGGTCGTGAGGAAGAGCAGGTTTACCGAGGAGCAGAGGGTCCGCATTCCGCGGGAGGCGGAGAACCTACAGGTGGAGTTTGAGTCTGGCGCCGCGTGCCCGGTAGTGGCATTGCCTGGCGCCGGCTTGGTGGTGACGTCGCCAGAGTGCCAGCAACAGGCGTCGAGTCTCCTGGACGGAGAAGCGGACGAGGGTTGTCAGTGCGCAGTCTCCTTGAATGAGACGCGCAAAGACGAGGCCGATGCATCGGCTGTGCATGAGCACTTCCCATGAATGGGGACGCCTGAATCGCCACACACGGAACCTGTCAGTATTAAAAAGAGTCATGTCTCCGGATGATTCAGTGAGTCAAGTCAGGAGTTCGACTGGCGATGCGCGCCGCATGAACTGACTTGCGCCTTCTCGACACGCCGGGATGCCTTTAGTACGCGTGTCCGGGTGCGTTCTTCGAATCTCTCCACGCCCCGTCTCCAACTGCCCTGGTGGCCCCTGGTGCTCATCGCTTCAGGGGCGTGGCTGCTGCGCATCGCGGGCTTCTTCCACCGGGGAGGCGCTTTCGGGCATCCCGTGGACTACGACGAGGGCGTCTATTTCAGTGCCGCCGCACTTCTCGCCCATGGTGTATTGCCCTACCGTGATTACTTCTTCGTCCACCCTCCTGGGATTGCCATGTTGCTGGCGCCAGTGGCCGCGCTCGCGCGTGGCTTCGACGCAGCGCTGGCATTCGCGGTGGTCCGTTGGCTCGTCCCCGGGATCGGGGCACTGAGCACGCTCCTGTGCGGACGCATCGCTCAGGAGCAATGGGGCGTCAGGGCAGGCGTCGTGGCCGCGCTCGCCTATGCCGTCTTCCCAGAAGCAGCCGCCACCGAGCGCGGGCCCTTCTTGGAGCCACTGCTCAACCTCGCCTGTCTTGGCATGGCATGGGTTTGGCTGCGGCATGGGGCCGATGCCTCTCGGTGGAAGGGGGATTTGCTGGCCGGAGCCCTACTTGCCACCGCGTGCGCCATCAAGCTGACAGCCGGCGCCTGGGTCATCGCTGCGGTGTGGGCTCGCGGCATGGCGGGCCAGGGACGGCGTGCCCTACGCGTCGTGCTTGTCGCGGCAGCCGTGGGGCTGGTCTGGCTGGGCCCCTTCTTCGCGCTCGCCCCCGCCGCGATGCTCGATGGCCTTCTTCGGTTCCAGTTGCTCCGCCCACCCGATGGCGAGTCAGACGTCTGGCGCCGGCTTCTCATGATTCTGGGAGACGGGCGCTTGGGCCTCTCCGTCCTCTGTGTCTGGGGCTTGGTCGTGGCCCTGGCCCGAACTCGTCGAAGGGAGGCCGTCGCCGAGCGACTCTTCGCGGCCGCCTGGGTCCTGACGGTCGTGACCTTCTTGTCGTCGAAGAGCTATTGGGCCCAGTACAACGCCCACCTGGCGCCCACCATGGCGGTCCTCGCGGGGTTGGGGGCCTCCGTGGTGTTGAGTTGGGCGGACACACGTTCGCGCACGCAAGCCGCGCTCATCACCGCCACGGTGATGCTCATCGCACTCTCTCCGTTGCCGGCGGCCATCCGCTCTGCGAATCAGCGAGACCGTTTCCTGCTCACGCTCGGGAGCTCACTCCGGGCCTCCGTCCCCCCGGATTCTGCCCTTTGCACCTTCGAACCGGCTTGGGCAATCGCCGCCGGGCGGCTTCCCGGAATCCCAGAGGGGACTCCCATCCTCGTCGACCCCTATGGCCTCATGCTGAATGATGCACTGGGCACCCCGGGGCGCTTCGCTCACGCAGGAGCCGCTTTCGAGGATGAGCGCTCGCAGCGGACCATGCTCCCCATGCTTGCGCGCTGTGACATCCTGGTCCTTGAGGGACGTGGCGAATGGCAGCTGTCCTCCGCCAGCGAGCGCTGGGTCCATGAGCACTTCGTGCGAGAAGGGCTCTTCTGGCGGCGTGCTTCTGAGTGAAGTCTCGCGGATTCCCCAAGCCGGAAGGAAGCTGGAAGGGGCGAGCGACTCTCAAGCACCGGGACTGCCCACTGCGGGTGCAAGGCTGCCCCTGGCGCGACGGCCACCCAAGGCCGCGCGGTGTTGAGGGTCCCTATCCGTCTTATGCCTGATGTCACACACGAGAAGCCCGGGTAGCGGCCCGCAACCTGCTCTAGAATCGCCGATATGAGCACTGCACCGTACCCGATTGGTTCCCCCGGAAGCCCCTGGGGTGAGGCGGAAGTCACGGCCTGGCGGTCCCGCCAGACCCGCAAGCGCAGTTACGCGGCCGACGTGCTGAGCGCGATAGAGCGCCTGCGCGCGCGCTTCGACGTGGTGCAGTACGGCCTGCTGGACTACTCGCCGGACACGTACCCGCTGTTCGCGCTCGCGAGCCGCGACTGGCGCGACGGGTTGCCGGTGGCGCTGGTCACGGGTGGAGTACACGGCTACGAGACGAGCGGCGTCCACGGCGCGCTGCAGTTCGTCGAGCGGCATGCGGCTGGCTACGCGGGCCGCTTCAACCTGCTCGTCGTCCCGTGCGTCAGCCCGTGGGCCTACGAGCGGATCCACCGCTGGAACATGAATGCCATCGACCCGAACCGCTCCTTCCGCGAGCCCAGCCCCGCGGAGGAGTCGGCGGCCCTCATGCGGCTGGTCGCCCCGCTGCGCGACCGCGTGCTCGTGCACGTGGACCTGCACGAGACCACCGACTCGGACGAGGCGGAGTTCCGCCCCGCCTTGGCCGCGCGCGACGGCAAGCCCTTCGAGCCCGGCCACACCCCCGACGGATTCTACGTCGTGGGCGACACCGAGAACCCGCGGCTCGACTTCCAGCAGGCGGTCATCGCAGCGGTCGCGAAGGTCACCCACATCGCCCCGCCCGATGCCGACGGCAATATCATTGGCTCTCCCGTCGTCGCCCCGGGCGTCATCCACTACGCACTCCGCCAGCTCGGACTGTGCGCTGGCATCACGCGCGCCCGCTACGTGACGACCACCGAGGTCTACCCCGACAGCCCGCGTGCGACGCCCGCCCAGTGCAGCGACGCGCAGGTGGCGGCGGTCACGGCGGCGCTCGATTACGCGTTGGCGCATCCGTAGGGGACGTGCCAATCCAATCTCGACGTCGAGCGCACGCCACGCTCGACCTCGTGGCCGTCACGGCTCATGTGGGCGAGCCGACGCAGGCGGCGCCGGTGGCCGCGGCGCAGGGCCCGCTGGCGTGGGAGTAGGACTTCAGGGTGGCATGTCGTGCCTATCGCGCCCCGGTGGCCGCGTCCCGGGGGGCCGGCTTCGGTGCATCGCCTGCCGCCTCGGCGATGGGCCGGGCGTACCTGACCAGCGACAGCAGCATCTTGCCCGGCTCTTCGTTCATGATCTCGTGAGCCGAGTTCTCGAACCAGACCAGGTGCTTGATGGGGGCGTGAAGGCGCTCGAACCATTCGGCCGCGACGCTTGCCGACACGTTGTAGTCGTGCCGGCCATTGAAGAGGAGCATCGGGCACTCGAGCCGGGTCACGTTGCTGAAGTCGGCCCGCAACACGGCGGGGAACAGCTTCTCCTCGGAGAGCTCGTTGGCGGTCCACACCGAGGCCAGCTCGGCATCCGTGTACTCCGGAGAGAGTGCGAAGCCCTCCGCTTCGGCCTGGCCACCCGTCCTCCCGTGCACCTGGCCGCCATAGAAGCCGAGCCACTTGCGCTGGATCGCGACGACGGGCAGCTCGAGCGCAGCGCCATGCGCCGCGTACGGCGCAATCGATTGCAGCTCCCTGATCGCCTCCTCGTTTCCGGCTGCGCGTGCCCTGTCCATGGCAAAGCGCCATCCGCGCCGTTCGCTCTCCAGAACATCGGTCGCCTGTCCCATTCCGATATACGCGTGCAGCCATTCCGGGTGACGTTGCGCTACGGACAGGCCGAGGTAGCTGCCCCATGAATGTCCGAGCAGGAAGATCTTCTCCTTGCCGAACTCGTTGCGTGCCCAGCGAATCATCTCCTCGGTATCGGCGATCAACCGCTCCGCCGTCATGGTCGCCGCGACCGCGGAGGGGTCATTCGCCAGGTAGGTTTTTCCAGCACCGCGCTGATCCCACTGGATGACGGTGAAGTACTCCTCCCACCCCCGCTGGAAGTACCAGCTCGTCGGCATCGACACGAAGCCGGGACCTCCGTGGAGCATCAGCAACACGGGATTCGCCCGGTCGACGCCGCGGATCGAGACCCATTGGTCGATCCCGCCGATGTGGACCTTCTCCAGCCGCTCCACACCCATGGGGGTCACGATCCGGCGCAGGTTGGCGACGATGGCGGTCGCTTCGCGCCGGCTGCCGGGTCCAGCCTGCTCCCTGGCCGTAGGGGTGCCCGCACAGCTCGTCAGGAGGACGGCCAGGCAGCAATTACGGAAGAGGTTCGTCATCTCGGTCCCGGGACAGTACGCAGGTGCTCGCATAGGGGGCATCGCCCACCTCCTTCCATTCCCTTCTGGCAGCGCAGGCTTGCACGAGCCTGACAGTCGCTGATTGTCGCGGCGCCTTCGCCCCGGGAGGAGTAGCGTCCGCCGACACGGAGGGGACTCATGCGTGCGCTCCTTGTCGAGGATGAGCCGGAACTCGCGCGGCTGGTGGCAAATGAAGCGACGTCCCAGGGCTTCTCGGTCGACGCCGTGGCTTCGGTCACCGAGGCCCGTAGCGCGATCCACCTGGGCGCCTACGCGATCGTGCTTCTGGACCGCCGCCTGCCCGATGGCGACGGCCTGTGCCTGATTCCCGAACTCCGTGCCATGCAGCCGGAGGCGGGCGTGCTGGTGATCAGCGCGATGGGAGATGTCCCGGAGAGAGTCGCAGGCCTGGATGCGGGTGCGGATGACTACATGGAAAAGCCTTTCCATGCAGACGAGCTGCGGGCGCGCATCCGCTCGGTGCTGCGACGGCCTGCACAGGCGCGACAGCTGCAGCCGGTGCGCTGCGGCGCCATCGAGTACGACCTCGGCTCCAGGCAGATGACGGTGCAGGGAAGGCCGCTGCTGCTTCGCCGGCGCGAGGCCTCGCTGCTGGCCGCCCTGATGCGCCGCGCGCGGCGGGTCGTCCAGCGCGACACCCTCATCAAGGAGGTCTACGGGTTCGACGAGGAGCCCAGTGCCAACACCCTGGAAGCACACATCTCCAGGCTGCGACGGCGGCTCGAGGATTGTGGCGCGGGCGTGGTGCTGCACCCGGTCCGGGGCGTCGGCTATCTTATCGACGAGCCATGAAGCGTCTCACGGACTCCCTGGCGCCGCGCCTGATCGCGGCCGTCCTCGCAACGCAGCTCATCGTCATCACCGGGCTGATGCTGTTTTGGATGGTGTTCTCCCACTCCGTCTCGCACGACGATCTGTCCGCCGCGACCTCCCAACGTCGCGTTGCCGAGTCGATCACGCTGGACCCGGCAGGCGCCCCTCGCATCGAGCCTTCGAGCGCTCTGCGCGCCTATCAGGCACGACGTCCGCAGCTGGCCTACGCCGTGTACCTGGACGGCCGCCTGGTGCCCGGATCATCGCAGCAGCTTGCCCACGCGATCGCTCCACGCGGCTGGGCCGTACTTGGCGCGAACCTCGAACCGGCGCCCACCCTCGCCGACCTGTACCGGTACTTCCCCGACCTGCAGTGTGTGCAGTTGCTCGCTGAGTGCGGAGATCCGGTGATCGCCCTCGGAGAGGGCCAGCGCGCGAACGTCTCGATGTTCCCGGTCCACGGCATCGGGACCGCGGTCGTCGTGACGAGCGGCAATCGCCTCGGACTGGATGACCTGCCAACCGCGCTGCTGACGCTGATTCCGCGCGTGATGAAGCTGTTTGGTTCGGCCGTCCTAGCCACCGTCCTCGTGCTGCCACTGATGCTGCGTCGCGCGCTACGACCCCTCACGAGGGCCGCCAACGCCGCATCCGGCATCGGCCTCGAGACGCTGGACCAGCGGCTGTCGCCCGATGGCGTGCCCAAGGAGATCCAGCCCTTCGTCACGGCCATCAATCAGCTGCTGGAAAGGCTCGAGCGCGGCGTCTCCCGCCAGCAACTGTTCGTCGCCAATGCCGCGCACGAGTTGCGCACCCCTGTGGCGATTCTCTGCGCCCGGCTCGACTCCCTGGGCGACAGCCCCGCCACGCGCGACCTGCGGCGCGATGCGACGCGGTTGGGGCTGATGGTCGACCAACTGCTCGCGGCTTTCCGCATGCAGGGACAGACCCCGGCGGATTGGAGAGCGCTGGATCTCGTCCAGCAGCTGCGTGATCTGATCAGCGACATGGCGCCGCTGGCGCTGCGGAGCGGACGAGCCATCGCCCTGGAAGCCGCATCGCCCTCCGAGATGGTGCTGGGACAGGCCGATGGCCTTCGGTCGGCGTTGGCCAACCTGCTCGACAATGCGCTGCGCGCCGAGCCCGCTGGCGGGACGGTGATCGTCAGGATGGAAGCCAGCACGTCCAGCGTCACGGTCGACGTCGTCGATCACGGCCCCGGCGTCGAGGAGTCCGACCGAGAGAACATCTTCGAGCCCTTTTGGCGCCGGGAAGGTCAGTGGAGTGGAACCGGGTTGGGTCTGGCCATCGCCCGCCGCATCTCGGAAGGCCACGGCGGTAGCCTGCAGCACCTGCCCACAGAAGGCGGCGGCGCGACATTCCGGATGCGGGTGCGAAGAGCTCCCGCAGGAAGAAGCATCGACCCTTGGCTATAGAAGTCAGGCGCGGGTCTTCCTGGCGGATTGATGGCCTTCAGAATGTGGGGCGTCCCCCTGTACTGCGCGTGAGCTTCGTTGGGGCAAAGAAGCGTGAGATGTCTTCTCTCATGTCGGCCAAGCGAGCATCGCGGCATCAATGATGGCGGCGAGCTTCTTCGCGGAGGCGCCATCGCGAGCCTGTATCGACAAGCCCTCCAGCACCGTGGTGTAGAACGCGGCGAGCTTCCCCACCTCGGCGGATGCAGGGAGGTCTCCATCGAGAATGCCTCGCTCGAGTCGCTGCTTCAGCGCACGCTCACCCCTGAGGCGATTCTCCGCGAGGAAGGTCCTGACCTGCTCGTTCTCCGGCGAGCCCAGGAGCGAAGACAGGACGATCATGCACCCCCGAGGTTTGTCGCTGGCGGTGTAGGCCCGCGCATTGGCGCGCAGCATCTCCTCCACCGCCGCGCGTGCGGACGGAGCATCCTCCAGGCTGCGGGTGGTGTGAATGCCTTCGAGCCGGTCGTAGAGTTCAACGGCTTCGCGGAAGAGCTCTTCCTTGCAGCCGAAGATGGAATAGAGGCTGGGCTTGTTGACGCCCATCGCATCGACCAGATCCTGGATGGACGTGCCCTCGTAGCCGCGCGCCCAAAACACCCGCATCGCCTCCACGAGTGCCTCGTCGCGGTCGAACCCGCGGGGGCGGCCCATCACAGCGGAGGGCTTCTTCGTCTTCACCTTGCGCGGAGTCATCGCTCGATTGCCCGCAGGCCAGCGACGCCGATACCGATCATCATCAGGAAGAAGATACGTGGTGCCGAGACCTGTTCGCCGAGAAATAGCATGCCGAAGATCGCGACGCCGCACATGCCCATCCCCACCCAGACAGCGTAGGCCGTTCCGACGGGCAGTTGCTTCAAGGCGAGCGACAGCAGCACCAGGCTGACCATGGCGAGGCCGATGCCGATGACACTGGGCCAGAACCGGGTCAGGCCGTCGGCTCGCTTGAGCGCGAGCGCCCAGGCGATCTCCAGACACCCGGCCACTATCAACACAATCCATGCCATGAACGGCTCTTGATGTCGCGGCTTCAAGCCGAAAAGCCACCATCGACCGCGATGGAGGTGCCTGTGATGAATCGCCCGCTGGCACCCGCCAGGTGCCCGACGGTGGCGGCGATGTCCTCGGGCTGCGCGTAGTGCTTGAGGGACATGAGCGCCAACTCGGCCGCGACGGCGGGCCCGGTCGCCGGATTCATGTCGGTATCCGTCGACCCGGGGTCGATCACGTTCACTGTGATGCCGCGCTCGCCGACTTCCCGTGCCAGGCCCTTCGTCAGGCCGATCAAGGCGGACTTGCTCATCGAGTAGAGCGTGACTCCGCCATAGGGCACGCGCTGCGCGAAGCAGGAACCAATCGAGATGATGCGGCCACCCTGCGGCATGTGCGCGAGCGCGGCTTGAGACGCGACGAACACGCCTCGAACGTGGATTGCCAGCGTCCTGTCGAGTTCCTCGAGTGTGACCTTTTCGAACGGTCCGGAAGGGAAGATGCCGGCGTTGTTGACCAGGATGTCCAGGCGGCCCAACTCGGACGCCGCGCGGTCGACTGCGCCACGGACGGCGTCGGGGTCTCCGCTGTCCGCCTGGATGGCCACGGCCCGTCGGCCGAGTGCCTTGAGTTCACCGACCAGCGTGGCCGCTTTGTCGCCAGAGTTCGCATAGGTGAAGGCTACGTCCGCCCCCCCCTTTGCCAGATGCCGAACGATGGCGGCGCCGATGCCACGCGTGCCACCTGTCACCAACGCCGCCTTGCCACTGAACGCCATCATGTCCACCCTCTACTTTGAAACCGGTCGTTTAAAATGTCTACGCAGCGAGGGTGTCTTCGTCAAGACTTTCTTAATGACCGGTTCATATGTCCCCAGCAGAGCCCTTTGGGGGAAAGAGCCCGCGCTCTCTCCGCCAAGGTGAGTGAGCCAGGTCCCTCAAGCAGGTGAGGAGGAGGCGAGCGAGGGGCTTGAGGCAGCGACTAGGAAGAAGCGGGTGATGCTCACCTTCGGCCCCGCCTGGGTGCGTTGACGCTCCCCGAGGTGAACCGCAGCCCGCCGAGCTCTCGCCCAAGCCGATCAACAACCTGTGCGGCTTCGCACAGGGCCTCTTCTCCAAGGCCATCCAGCGCGGGCTCTGGAAGGGCGGCAACCCTGCGGCTGCCGTCCGCCCGGCGCAAGGTGTCCAAGCGCGCCCCGTCCTATCTCAATGCCAAGGTGGTGGCGCCGGTGGTGCGGAACACCGCGGATGCCGCTCAATGGACAGACGCCCTTGAAGAGATTCCCAAGGAATTGAGAGGCATTGAGGGAAATGGGCCCTCCTGGATTCGAACCAGGGACCAATCGGTTATGAGCCGACAGCTCTAACCGCTGAGCTAAGGGCCCTCATGTGCCAACCAACCGCGTGACGGATTGCATATCGCCGGGCGCGCAGTCCTGGCAAGTGGCGTCGTTTACCCGGCTTCAGCGCTTCCGCTTCGTTGCCAGTCCAGGGGCCGGCGCCTCGCGGGGCACCTTCACGCGGAAGGTGTCCCCACGCTGCGTCACCTCCACACCCTCGGTCCTCAGTCGCCGTGCCTGCTCCTGCGCCACCTGGGGCGCCAGCGTCCCGTCCGAGCGCGTGACGCGCCACCAGGGCAGCGGCAGCTCGGGCTGCTGGGGCAGGGTGGCCATCTCCCGGCCCACACCTCTGGCGGCCCCAGGACGGCCCGCATAGAGCGCCACCTGGGCATAGGAGCGCACCTGCCCGCGCGGAATGGCCCGGACCGCCTTCCACACCGCCTTGGAGAAGGGGAGGGGAGCCTTTTTCACTTCTGCCCTTGGTGTCTTCGTCTTCGCTCGGAGCGCCACGGCCCCGGACTCTAGAAACACGAAGGCCCCCGGTCCACGAATGGAGCGGGGGCCCACGTTTCGGCTCAGCTCAAGCCCAGCTCAGCTCTCCACGAAGGAGCGCAGGCGCTTGGAGCGGCTCGGGTGGCGCAGCTTGCGCAGCGCCTTGGCCTCAATCTGACGGATGCGCTCGCGCGTCACCTCGAAGTCCTGGCCCACCTCTTCCAGCGTGTGGTCGGACTTCTCGCCGATGCCGAAGCGCATGCGGAGCACCTTCTCCTCGCGCGGCGTCAGCGTGGCGAGCACCTTCCGGGTCTGCTCCGCCAGGTTCATGTTGATGACCGCGTCCGCCGGCGACACGAGGCTCTTGTCCTCGATGAAGTCGCCCAGGTGGCTGTCCTCTTCCTCGCCAATCGGCGTCTCGAGGGAGATGGGCTCCTTGGCGATCTTCAGGACCTTGCGGACCTTGTCGAGCGGCAGCTCCATCTTCTCCGCGATCTCCTCCGGCGTCGGCTCGCGGCCAATCTCCTGCACCAGGTAGCGGCTGGTGCGGATGAGCTTGTTGATGGTCTCGATCATGTGCACCGGGATGCGGATGGTGCGGGCCTGGTCCGCGATGGCGCGGGTGATGGCCTGACGAATCCACCAGGTGGCGTAGGTCGAGAACTTGTAGCCGCGCTTGTACTCGAACTTGTCCACGGCCTTCATCAGGCCGATGTTGCCCTCCTGGATGAGGTCCAGGAACTGCAGGCCGCGGTTCGTGTACTTCTTCGCGATGGACACCACGAGGCGCAGGTTGGCCTCCACCAGCTCGCTCTTGGCGCGCTCGGCGCGACGCTCACCCAGACGGATGGCGTCGTAGTTGCGGCGCAGCGACTCGACGGGGAGGTTGGCCTCCTCCTCGACCTTCTTGATCTTCCGCACCGCCGTGCGCACGTCGCGATCCAGG
The DNA here is from genome assembly GCF_006547355.1 of Myxococcus sp. AB036A. Taxonomy (NCBI): domain Bacteria; kingdom Pseudomonadati; phylum Myxococcota; class Myxococcia; order Myxococcales; family Myxococcaceae; genus Myxococcus; species Myxococcus sp. AB036A. The sequence continues at coordinate 52,800 of NZ_VHLC01000057.1, forward strand.
ACCTCCAACTGCTCCGGCGTGAGGTTGAGCTGCTTCTGCAGCTTCTTGCCGATGTTGGGGTTCTCCCGCGACTCCTTCAGCTGCGGGCGCAGCTCCTTCATGGAGCAGTCGTAGCGACGCTCCAAATCACGCAGCTCGTCCTCGGCCTTGTCGACGCGCTCGATGAGGGCCTTGAGGTTGATGACGATGCGGTCCACCTGCTTCTTGTTGAGCCGCATCTCCTCCAGGACCTCCATCATCTTGGTCCGGAGGTCCTTGATCTCCTGCTTCACTTCCTTCTTGCGGACCTCGGTCAGCTTCTTCTTGGAGGACAGCTCCTCCTCCAAGACGTCGCAGTCCTGGGCGAACTTGCGGAAGCGCTCGATCTGCTTGCAGATCTGCTCAATCTTGTTGAGCTCGCTCTGCGCCAGCTGCGCCGGAGCGTCGCCCTCGCCGACCTCCTCGGGCGCCTCTTCGGCACCTTCGGACTGCGTCTCTTCCGGCGCGTCCTTGATGACGTCGCGCACGCGCAGCTTGGCCGTCTTCAGCTTGTTGCCGATGTCGAGTATCTCCTCGACGGCCACCTTGCACGCCAGCAGCGCGCGGAGGACTTCCTTCTCGCCATCCTCGATGCGCTTGGCGATTTCGACCTCGCCCTCGCGGGTGAGCAGGCTGACGCTGCCCATCTTGCGCAGGTACAGGCGCACCGGGTCGTTCGACTTGCCGCCCGGCTCGTCGTCTTCGTCCTTCTCGTCCTCGTCGGCGTCTTCCTTCTCTTCCTCGACGGTGACGGTGGGCTTGATTTCGTTGTTCTGAGCGGCCTTCTGCGCGTCGACAATCTCGATGTCGTTGTCGCCGAACATGCTCATCACGTCGTCGATCTGATCGGACGACACGATGTCGGCGGGGAGCGCGTCATTGACCTCGTCGTACGTGAGGAAGCCCTTCTCACGGCCCGCGGCGAGCAGGTCCTTGACCTCCTTGCGCTCGGCGACCGGATCCTCCTCGATGTCGTCCTCGACGGCGTCGGGGTCGACCTGGACGGCGGCGGCGGCCTCTTCCGCGGCCTCCTCCGGGTCCACGTCATCGCCCATGGCCGGCGCCACGCCCTTCTTCTTCTTCTTGAGCTTCTCCGTCGCCTCGGCGACGACGTCCCTCGCGACGAGTTCTTCCTTCTCCTCGGCGCCCGTCTTGGCCCCCTTCGCCGCGGCACCGTCCGGAGCCTTCTTCTTGCGGATCACCGGATCCACCTTCTTCTTGGTCGGCTTCACGGACGCCTTCGAGGGCTTCTGCGTCGGCATTCGGGTACTTCTCCTTGAGCAAATTCAGGGGCTTGAGGCCTGGGCGAGCCGGCCGATCTACCGCAAAGTCAGGGTTTCTTACAAACGCGAACTCAAACCGGTTGCATGGGCGCCTTTGTTCCCGAGGAGGCAGGCTTGAGCTCCTCCAGGACACGCTTCTTGAGCGCCAACAGTTCCACGCGCTCCGCCAGGAGCTGGCGCGTCTCCTCTGTCAGGTCGAACGCCCCCGGCGTCTGCTCCGTCGCCCGCTTTATATAAACGAGCCGCTCGTCGATGCGCCGCACCATGATTTCCCTGCAGATGGAGAGGAACGCCGCCTCCAGGGGAACAGGTTCCGAGGGGAGCTGCCGCAGCGCGCTTTCAATGCCGCGCTTCACGGCTTCCGAGGATTCAAAGAGCGCATCGTTTGCGCCGTGTCCCGACGTCGCATGCGCCAGCGCCATGCGCAGGCCCATGTGGGACAGCTCGTCACACACGCGGAAGGTGTCCCGCGCCATCAACCGTGGCTCTTTCAACACCGCGCCCACGTAGAAGCACTCCAGCGCGGGGGGCGGCTTCTCCAGGGG